>CAVBPN010000232.1:3235-10097 GCA_963597235.1 bacterium | reverse complement strand
CTTTCAGATCTGGGTAGTTCTGAAGAAGAGCTGCTGTCTGGTCTGTAGATTTCTGAGGTTCGTCATCACCATAAGCCACTTCTACAAGTTCCAGTTTGCTGTATTTCTCATCGTCTTCCATGATGGATTTCATAGCGTCGATCCAAGCGTTCTGGTTTGCAGACTGAGATGTTGCAGAAAGGATAGCGAACTGTCCTTCTCCACCGGAGATATCAAGAACTGCATCCATAAGAGCCTGTCCAACTGCCTGTGTACCAGCCTGGTTTACGAATACCTGACGGCTGTCTTTATTCGGAGCGGAGTCGAAAGAAGATACTTTGATTCCAGCGTCCATAGCTTCTTCCAGTTTAGCCTGAAGAGCGTTAACGTCGTTTGCGGAGATGCAGATTGCATCTGGCTGCTGGGAGATCAGGTTGTCAAGAACTTTGATCTGAGCATCTGCTGTTGCAGCTTCCGGGTAAACAACATCTACAGTTGCGCCTTCAGCTTCTGCTGTTTCTTTGAATGCTTTTGCAGCGATTTCGAAGAATGCGTTACCTGCTGATTTACCAACCAGTGCGATTTTCTGTCCGTCTCCAGCTCCGTCTGCGAGTACCGGTGTTGCTGCTGAGAGAACCATTGCTCCACAAAGAAGTGCGCTAATAACTTTTTTGTTCATTTTGTTTTCCTCCCTTGGAAATATAGTTTTTTTATTTGCAACTGCTCCCCTGCTACAAGAGAGCAGCCACTAGCGTTGGGTAGTTTGTAAAAACAATCTTTATTTAGTTTTTCTTCATGCTTACTGCCTTTTTCACATTTCCGATGATGTTCGGAAGAGCTACTGCTGCGATCAGAAGAACACCGATGATCAGCAGGATAACCTGTGCATTGACGTTTCTCTGACCAAGACCTACACGGAGGCATACGATAATGAATGCGGAAATAAATCCACCTGCGATATTACCTTTACCACCTGTAGAGGAGATACCTCCAAATACTGCCATTGCGATGGCATCCATTTCAAATCCGTTACCGGTTGTGGTATTTGCACCGTATGAAGAAGAAACCAGAAACAGTGCACACAATCCGGAAACTGTACCCATGATCGTGTAGATGATGAAACGGATCTTCTGTACATGTACACCTGAGTAATATGCTGTCAGACGGTTTGTACCGATCGCATATACACGGCGTCCAAATGTGCTCTTGCCAAGGATTACGGCAAAGATTACTGAAAGGATCACTACGAGGAACAGGATGTATGGAACATTTCCAATCTTTCCGCCGATTGCACGGAAACCATCTGTGTTGCTTGCAGAAATACTACCGCCGCTTCCAAGAACGATCTCGGAGATACCACGGAAGATGATCTGTGTTGCCAGTGTTACGATCATCGGAGGCAGTTCCTGGAATTTTGTCAGGATCAGTCCGTTGATTGCACCGCAGATTGTACCAACACCAAGTGCTGTGATAACAACTACGATAAATGGTGCATTTGTGTTGCACACGATACAGCTCATTGTTGCAGAAAGGCAAACAATCGCACCTACAGAGATATCGATCTCGCCAAGTACCAGGATGTATGCCATCGGCAGCATCATGAATACTTCTGCCAGGTAAACCGGCATCTGACGGAGCAGACTGCTCAGGTTATAATATTCAGAAAACATTGCACAGAAGATATTGACTGCGATAAACAGCAGAACCAATATTCCTTCCCAGGAGAAGATCATTTTCTTCACTGGGCTTTCCGGCACATTATTAATACTTCTTCCAGATTTTCCAGCCATGATTACATCTCCCTTCCTTTCAGTGCATTCTTATCAGCGATACGCTGCAGGATTACGTTCATTACTACTACGACAAGGATAATAACACCCTTGATTGTGTTCAGCCATAACTGGTTGAAGAATGGGATCAGCGGAAGTGCTTTTGCGATTGTTGCAAGGATCAGGGATCCAAGTAATGCACCAATTACTGTACCACGTCCACCACTCATGCTTACACCACCGATAACGCAGGCTGCGATAACGTCCATCTCACCGCCGTACTGCATATCAGGCATTGCGGATGCATATACAGAAACCTGAAGAGCTCCGCCAAGACCGGAGAGAAGACCCATGATGGTATAAACAAGAAGTTTAATATTCTTTACGTTAATACCGGATACTTCTGCTGCACTCGGGTTACTTCCGACTGCATAGATCATACGACCTGTTCTGGTCCATTTCATAAACCAGAAGAAGAATACATAGCATACAATGATTACCCAAATAACTGCGTTCAATCCAAGGAATTTCGTTGTTGCAAAATTTTTGAAATCACCAAGTGCAGCAGCACTTGCCCATTCACCACCGTGGGATACCTGATAGCCAAGTGCACGGTAGATATACATGAAGCCCATGGTTGCGATGATCGGAGGAACATCTGCTCTTGAGATGATCAGACCTACAACTGCTCCACATACGATACCGATCACGATTGCGATCAGGAATGCAAGTGGTGTGCTGGAGATATGTCCGTATTTCAGAAGCATACCGATGCTCATACCGGAAAGTGCAAGTGTTGACATGATAGAAATATCGATACCACCAACAAGCATTACACACAACATACCAAGTGACATTACCATTGTTACTGCGTTGTTTTTCAGCATATCCATCAGTGACTTCGGTGTCAGGAATGATGGGTTGATTGCTGTAACGATTACAAAAAGAACGATCAGGACAACTGCGAGCAGTGCTTCACGGGAGCCTGTGATCTTCTTCATAACTGATTTCTTTTCCATTATTCAGCACCCCCTGTATGACCTTTTTCCATAGCAAGTTCAAGGATTCTCTCCTGTGTAGCCTCGCCACGGTTCAGCTCGCCGGTCTTACGTCCGTTACACATAACAACGATACGGTCTGCCATACCAAGGATCTCCGGCATTTCGGAAGAAATCAGGATAATTGCATATCCTTTCTTTGCAAGATCTCCCATGATCGCATAGATTTCAGCTTTTGCACCTACGTCTACACCTTTGGTAGGCTCATCCATGATAACAACTTTCATTTCCTGGCTAAGAGCCTTGGCAACAACAACTTTCTGCTGGTTACCACCGGAAAGAGAGCTTGCCGGCTGGAAGATATCAACTGCTTTTGTATCAACTTCTTCAAGAAGTCTCTTGGCAAGATCACGTTCTGTTTTCTCATCATTGATACCGCTCTTTGCGTATTTGCTGATGGTAGGAAGTGTTACGTTTCTTCCAAGTCCCCAGCTCATGATCAGACCTTCTTTCTGACGGTCTTCCGGAAGAAGGATGATACCTTTTTCCATTGCATCGGACGGTTTCTTAATGTGAACTTCTTTTCCTTCGAGGTAAACCTTACCGGAATCCGGCTGTGTGATACCACAGACAGCTTCTACGGTTTCAGTACGTCCTGCACCTACCAGACCGGTAAGTCCGAGAATCTCACCTGCACGAACTTCAAAGGAGACATCTTTGAAATAACCTGTTCTGGAAAGATTTTCAATTCTGAGCATCTCATCCCCGAGTTTTACTTCCGGTTTCGGGAACAGGTCTTTGATCTCACGACCAACCATCGCCTTGATCAGATCGGCATTTGTAATTCCATCTACATCATAAGTTCCGATGTACTGGGAATCACGGAATACTGTAACTCTGGATGCCAGGCGGTACATATCCTCAAAACGATGGGAAATGAAGATAATGGAAACTCCGTCAGCTTTTAACTTATCAACCAGTGTGTAGAGTTTTTCGGATTCAGATCTTGTCAGTGCTGCGGTAGGCTCATCAAGAATGATGATTCTTGCGTTGGTGGACATTGCTTTTGCAATCTCAACCATCTGCTGCTGAGCAACACTTAAAGTACCCATTTCTGCTGTTGCATCAAAGTCTGCATCCAGCTGTTTCAGAAGTTTGTTTGCTTCTGTGTTCATGGCTTTCCACTGGATCATTCTGTTTTTGATGATCTCATGTCCCATGAAAATATTTTCTGCAACGGTCAGATGCGGATAAGATGTCGGATGCTGATATACGGCTGCGATACCTGCTGCCTGTGCATCTTTCGGTCCTTTGAAATCCACCTTCTGTCCATTTAAGAACATCTCGCCTTCTTCTGCCTTATGTACACCGGTAATAACCTTAATAAATGTTGATTTACCAGCACCGTTTTCACCCATAAGTGCGTGAACTTCGCCAGGTTTTAACTGGAACTGCACATTGTTCAGTGCCTTAACGCCCGGGAAAATCTTTGTTATGCCTTTAAGTTCAAGAACATATTCAGACACGGCTTTTTCCTCCCTTTTCTTAAGTCTGATATTATTATAACAACATTGTTTTTTTTTCAAAACAGGAAAATATTTCGAATCAGGGTAAAATATTTTCCTGTTGATGGGTAATATTTTCCAGTTATCTTATTAAAATATTTCTTTTCATTGTTCAACTCTCACAGCAGGCTCTTACTGACATTGACATGAGTTTTTGCATTTGTTATATTTATCTATATATTCTATATTTACTATTATTGAAGGGAATTTGTACAAAATGAGCTTTCTTGGCAAAGTGAAAAAGAAACTGAAAGGCGGCAGCTGGTATCCTTTTTACAATACATTTTATGAAAAAAGTGCTCTGGATCCGCATATGATCCTTCTGGAATCCAGAAGTGGAAAAGCTCTGGAAAGTAATATTCTTTCCTTATTAAAAGAACTCTGCGGGGAACCATACCATAATTTTACACTTGTGCTGTCCGTGCATCGCGATGCCGAAAACGAAATAAAGGATAAACTCCAGAAGAACTCCATCCAGGGAGTTCATTTTGTGCGCACAGGTTCTGTCGCTTACTACCGGACACTCAGCCGTGCCGGTTATCTGGTAAATGATACTTCCTTTCCGGGACGTTTTATTAAGAAAGAAGGACAGATCTATCTGAATACCTGGCATGGAACTCCTCTGAAAAAAATGGGACGTGATAACCGTCCCGAAATGGTAACTATGGGAAACGTTATGCGCAATCTTCTGGATTCCGATTATATTGTATTCCCGAATCAGTTTATGGAAGAAAAAATGGCAGGAGCCTATATGCTGGACAGCCTGTACCGCGGCACCGTCCTTCACGAAGGTTACCCGCGTAACGACATTTTCCGTCAGTCAGCAGACCTTACCCTGAAAAACCAGGCCGGCCTTCAGGATAAAAAACTGCTCGCATATCTGCCTACCTTCCGTGGTAATTTTAATAAACTGGATGATCAGGATTACATGCATACCCTCTCACAGAATCTTTCGCTGTGGGATTCCCGGCTGAATGATGACGAGATTCTTCTTATTAAATTGCATCCGTTCCTTCATGGACTGGAAGATTTTACCGGATATCAGCATATCCGTCCATTTCCGGCATCCTGGGATACTTATGAAGGCTTAAGTGTCTGTGATACACTGATCACGGATTATTCCAGTGTATTTTATGACTACGCAAACTCCGGTAAAAAGATCATTCTGTTTGCTTATGACCGAAAAGAATACGAAAGTTCCCGTGGTATGTACGAGACCATTGACTCCTATCCTTTTGACTATACAGAAAAAGCCGAAGAAGTCATCCCGCTCGCTCACCGTCCGGGCGGCACTCCTGATAGTGCCTTCATGCAGCGCTATGCCACTTATGAGGACGGACATGGAGCTGAAAAGATCTGCCGTGAAGTTTTTCTTCATGATGACTGCTGCCGTAAAAAGGTTTATCACGGCAACGGTAAGAAAAATATACTGATCTATGGTGGAGACCTGGATCTCAACGGTATTACGACCGTTCTGTATTCTCTTCTTCATGAACTGGATCTTTCCCGTTATAATTATTTTATCTCATTCCGTTCCCTGTATGTAAAAGGCCATCCGGAACGAATGGATCGTCTGCCTGACGGCATCGGCATCTACCCGCTGGCCAGTGAAATGAATATGGATCTGGTTACTATGATTGCACAGCTTCTTAAGCTGAAAGGTCATTCCGGTTCCTGGTCCGACCAAAGACTTCACACTGCCTACAGACGCGAATGGAAAAAACATTTCGGAAGTACCGAATTTTCCTGTGTGATCCATTATAATGGCTACGAAGCCTACACGACTTCGCTCCTTGAGGAGGCACCGTGTCCGCGAAGTATCTGGATCCACAATGATATGGAAAGAGAAGTCCATCTGAAAGGGAACATGAATCCATCTATTTTAAAAGATGCATACCATACCTATGAACACATTGTGCCTGTGAGTGAAGATCTCATTCAGCCCGTTGTCCATGAATTCGGAGCAGATGCTTCCCGGATCACAGTGATACACAACTGCCACAATTATCATGATGTACTGGAACGAAGCCTTTCTCCGATTACATTCAACGAAGATACACTTTCCAATGTATCCCTGGATAATCTTCAGTCTGTACTGGATTCTGATGTGCCGAAATTTATAAGCATCGGACGTTTCTCTCCTGAAAAAGGACACAGGCGCCTTCTTGATGCATTTGACCGATACTGGACGGAACATTCTTCCACCTGGCTGATCATCATCGGCGGTGTCGGAAATCTCTATGATGAGACACTTTCCCATGCAAAGACTCTGCATGCAGCAGATCATATCATCCTGATCCGCGCCGTCACTAATCCAATGCCAATTCTGAAACGCTGTGATCTGTTTCTTCTTTCTTCCTATTATGAAGGACAGGGCATTGTACTTATGGAAGCCGCAACACTCGGCGTTCCGGTAATGGCGTGCGATGTAAGCGGATGTCACAGCTTTCTGAAAGAATACGGTGGGCTTCTGCTTGAAGATTCCGAAGAAGGGCTTCTTCACGGTATGCAATTATTTGCAGAAGGGAAAGTTCTCCCGTTAGATATCGAT
>CAVBPN010000232.1:0-3225 GCA_963597235.1 bacterium | reverse complement strand
CCGTACCTCCGCCGCTCAGGTAGAGGCTTTGATCGCCGGTGATCTCTCACCGCAAAACTGAAAGGATATTTTTATGACAACAAACGAACCTCTGATTTCGGTTATCATGCCGGTCTACAATGGCGGTTCTACCATCAGGCAGGCAGTAGAATCCGTTTTCTCCCAGAATATTTCTCTGGAACTTCTGGTCATCGATGACGGATCTACAGACGGCACCGCCAAAGTACTGTCCGCCTATCAGAATCGTACCGATTTTTATTATCTGAAAAATCAACACAATATCGGTGCTGCTGCTTCCCGCAATCGCGGTATTAAAGAAGCGCATGGCCAGTATATCGCATTTCTTGATGCAGACGACTGGTGGGAAAACGGTAAGCTTCAGCTCCAGCTGGATATCCTGAAAGAAACAGGACGGGTGCTCTGTTCTACCGGAAGAGAATTGATGAACTATGACGGAACTTCTACCGGAAAATATATTCCTGTAAAAGAAACGGTCTCTTACCGGGAACTTTTAAAGCACAACAGTATCAACTGTTCTTCTGTTCTTCTTTCCAGAGATGTTGCTGCTGAATTTCCAATGGAACACGACGACAGCCATGAAGATTATCTTACCTGGCTGAAAATCCTTCGAAAATACGGACCTGCTGCCGGTATTAATCAGCCGCTTCTTAAATACCGTATGAGTAAGAACAGTAAATCCGGAGACAAAAAGAAATCCGCGATTATGACCTACAAAGTATACCGCTATATGGGATACAGCCACATCCGCTGCATTCTGTATTTTATTTCTTATGCAGTCCACGGACTCTGGAAATACCGCTGACCCTGGTCAGGTAACAGTTCTCAGATACATTTGACTTAACTATATTTCACCATGAAAGGACACAAAAATGGGCAAAGCAAAAAGTCTGCTGTTCACAGCCTGCCTGAAACATTTCGGACATATCCGGCCCGATTCTCATATCTGGCTGTTTTCCTCTACGGATAACCGCCATTATAACTATAATTCCCGCTATCTTTTCGAATACGTCAAAGATAATCTACCGGAGATCACGCCTCTCTTCGTGATCAATGATCCGGAACTTCGAGGTTATCTTTCCGCCGAATGCGGCAAGCAGTATTTTATCGAGACAGAAAGTGTACAGGGTATCCGCTGTGCGCTGACTGCCGGTGTCTGGTTTACTTCTGCCGGACTGCCTGCTTATGGAACCGGTCTTCAAAAAAACAGACTGATCATTAATCTCTGGCACGGAGTACCGCTCAAGAAAATTGCACTTCTGGATCCAAACCTGAAAAAAGCAGCACGTATTTATTTTAAAAAGATTTTTTCCGAAAACTATACCTGTGTCCTGACGACCTCTCATGAACTGATTCCACTCATGGCCCGAAGCTTCGCCATTTCCGAAGATAAGATTAAAGTCTGGGGCCAGCCGCGAAATGACGGAATGTTTCAGAAAAATGATCGTAGTAAGATTCTGGGAAGTCTCTATCCGGCTCTTCCGTAATATACAAAGACCGTGCTTTATGCGCCAACCTTCCGCGATTACGGACAGGTTCAGCTGTTTCCGTTTAAAGATTTTGATCTGAAACATCTGGAGACATTTCTTGAAGAAAAGGACATGATACTTTTTATCCGTACCCATGTTGCCGAACAGGGATCTGCTGATCCGTATCTCGGTAAACGCATTCGTTTTCTTGGAAACGAGCAGGCAGAGGATGTTACCGGCATCCTGAACATTTTTGATTGTCTGATCACAGACTACTCCAGTATCTATATCGATTACCTGCTTACCGGAAAACCAATGATTTTTCTTCCATACGACCGTCAGCAGTATCTTGACGGGCGTGGCATGAATTTTAACTATGACGATGTGACCCCGGGACCGAAGCCGGAAACATTTTCTGAGTTTCTTCAGGCACTTTCTCCTGAAACAGATTCCTGGAAAACGGAACGCGAACGGGTAAACCGTTTATTCAATGAGATTCAGAAACCATGCGCGGCAGATATCTGCGAGCATGTTCTGAATATGATCCGATAATGTTATGATTATTCCCTGTGAATGAAAACCAGTTATTTACTATACTACAAAGGAGAACGACATGAAATTACTGATCGTAGACGATGAGGAACTTACCCGCACCGGTGTAATCTCCTCACTGGACTGGGCTTCCCTTGGAATTGATGAAGTCCTGCAGGCAGATGACGGTGTACATGGACTGGAAACTGCCCGTGGCTGCAAACCGGAGATCATTCTCTGTGACGTACGCATGCCCCGCATGGATGGAATCTCCATGCTGGAACGTCTGGAAAAAATTCTCCCGGATACTGTTCCGATCTTCATGAGTGGCTACTCGGACAAGGAATATCTGAAGGCCGCCATTAAGCTGAAGGCCGTCAATTATATCGAAAAGCCTTTTTCCCTGTCTGAGATTGAATCTGCTATCCGTGAAGCAAGAGAACTTTATATGCAGAAAGTTCACTCCAGAAGAGGCGAAACACTCCATTCACTGGAAACTGCATCCCGCCTTGCCCTGCAGCTTACACTGCCCTACGGAAGCAATGCCCCGGTGATCGACCAGCTCGCCATGGAACTGAACCTCACCATGAATTCTTCTACATATTTCACTGCATTTATCATAAAGACCGATCTTTTTCTGGATGCTGCAGCACCATCCATGACCGATTTTTATCAGGAATTTCAGAGTTTCCTGAATCCATTCCATATGCAGTGCATCTATCTGGAAAAGAAAACGCAGTATCTTGTGTATTTTCTGTTTTCACAGAATGAGCCAACTGCCAGACAGCTGCAGTCCGTGAGTAATTATCTTTGCATCCATTTTGCAGAGATCGGACGCTATTCCATGGCCTGCGGTGATCCGGTGTGCGGTCTCGCAAAAGCTTACCAGACCTATACTTCTGCTGTCATTCTGCTGCAGAGCAGTTACTTTTTCCCGGAAAATACACTCCTGACTTCTGTTTTACTGGATGAGATTCCGGAAATACAGAGCAATATATTTGCAGACACACCGGCAGCAACTTTTTCTGAGGCTCTTTCACAGCTGGATCATTCCGCAGTCGAAACGATTCTTCAAAAACTGTATAAAACATTTTATAAAAATAATCGTTTCCTGCAGAATCCGGTCAAGGATCTCTATTATAAGATGTTTCTCGCCCTGGAAGATGCGCGTCATCAGCAAAAGATCGCCGGTTCCGGAAACATAGAG
>CAVBPN010000231.1:0-3576 GCA_963597235.1 bacterium | reverse complement strand
ATACCTTAATATCTTTCTGTTTAAAAATTTATCTGCAATAACTGCCGCAGCAATGATGCATCCTTTCCATGTCTGAACAACTTTAAAGTCAAAGTTCTCCATAAGGAATTTTCCAAACGGTCTTCTGAGGCTGAAGATCAGAAGCAGAAAGAAACCGGCAACTGTCGGCGGGAGTACTAATGGCATCGTCAGGATTCCATCCCATACTGCTTTTGACACGGGTTTCATCTTCATGATCTTATGTGCACAGAAGATTCCAAGAAAGAAAGCGATAGTCGTAGCCACCGCACCCGTCTTTAACGAGATCCATAATGGACTCCAGTTAATTTCCTGTAAAAATTCCATTTTTTTCTATCCTTCTGTATGTACAAAAAGAGGCAGACATATACGCCGCCCCTTTTGTATGTGATTTTTATGTTGGTAACTATCTGTAGTAAACACTTCGTTACTGTTTACAGAAATTATTTTGTCTCTTCTGTAGTTTCCGTTTCTTCTGCTGTGTCAGCTTCTGTATCTTCGGAAGCTTCATCTTTTTTATCATCTGCTTTATATTCAGCGAATCCATATTCTTCAAATACTTTCATAGCATCATCTGTCTGAAGATATGCAAGAAATGCATCTGCTGCAGTTTTTTCTTCATCAGATGCTTCTGCGTCTACAGTCAGACCTACCGGATAAAGAACTGGTGTCTGCAGAGATCCTTCCGGAGCCTCTGCAATGATATCTACCTTATCTGCAACGGACGCAGCATCTGTTGCATATACGATACCGATCTCATTACTTCCTTCACTTACAGATGCAAGAACATCAGTAACATTCTTTCCTTCGTTGATCTCCATCTTATTTACATCGTCCTCGATGCCAAGGTTCTTAAAGATCTCACGGGAATACTGACCAACCGGAACATCTTCTCCCGCCAGAGCGATGTTAGCTGCGTCTGTAATGTTCTCAAATCCTGTAACTTTAGTTTCACCGTACTTTGGTTTGATCAAAACGACTTTATTTTCAAGAAGATCTACTACTGAATCTTTTTCTGCCAGTTCTTCATCTACCAGAGCATCCATCTGTTTCGTTGCTGCTGAGAAGAAAATATCACATCTGGAGCCTTCTTCAATCTGTGTCTGTAAGGTACCTGAACTGTCTGCATTGAAAAGGATATTGACGTCCGGATATTCTTCATTGAAGTCTTTCTGGATCACGTCCATTGCATTAGCAAGACTTGCTGCGATAAATACATACAGATCTCCGCTTGCATCCTCTGCGGTTGCAGCCTGTACACTTCCTGCACTCATTCCTGCTGCCATAGCTGCTGTCAACATTACAGTTAAAACTTTTTTCTTCATAAATATATCTCCCTTCTTTTCTCTCAAGTGCTGTTCAATACTCATGGTTATATTTTAACTGTACAGAAAATTCAAGTCAATTTAACTGCTCCAATTTACAATAGATAATTTTTATAGAACCTCAAAATTTTTTAGTAGTTCCAGTCATCACTGCCGCTGTCGTAGGAATCGGAATCATTTCCTTCATCAGCATAATCGTAGCTTCCGTCATCGTAATCATCGCTGTCATCATAGCTGCTATCATCAGAGCTTCCGCTGTCATAACTGCTGTCATCAGAACTTCCGTCGTCATAACTACTGTCATCATAGCTGTTATCATAATAACTGCTGTCGTCAGAGCTACTGTCATCAGAACTATAGGTTTCTGTATCACTCTCGTCAGAAACCTCAGAAGAAGCTGTCTGCTGTGAGTTTCCTTTTGTATCCTTCTCGGACTTATCTGCAAGGCTTGTGTAGGTCAGATATGCTGTGGAGTTCTCTTCATCATAATCTAGAGAAGCTTTTTCCATATCACTGAGATCAATGCTGTAGATCTGATATGCATCTCCCTTCGCGGTAATGATCTTCATATCATAAACTATTGATGTTGTTGTCTCTGCTGACTCGTCTGTACTTTCAGAGGAAACAGAAGCATCATCCGGTGTATAGAACATCTGTACCTGTTCAGACGCTTTTACAGAAGACTCTGACGGAATCAGGTTCTTACCCCAGTCATCTCCACCGGATGTCATCAGATAGATTTCTCTCAGATCATCCTGCAGACTATTTGTCAGATAGATATATTTTGCCTGGGAAGTCTTAACTCCGATCACCTTCGGGGCCGGTGTGGAAGTTGGTACCGGTGTCACAGTTGCCGGAACCTCTGTAGGTGTTGGTGTTGCTGCCGGAGTTGGTGTCACTTCAACAACTGCCTTTGAAGAACCACATCCTGCAAAAGTAAGTATCATTGTCATACCAAGTACGAGTACTATATGTTTTGCTTTCATTATTTACCACCCTTTCTGGTTGAAAAGCCGTTATAACTCAAATTTCTTTTCCATAGTCCTTTTTATTATCCCATGTATGCTCCAAAATGTCAAATCTGGCTGCCCATTTGCCAGATAATATCCCAATAATAAAGCAAAATCCGGCTGCTGTTTCTCTCACCCACAGCAGCCAGATCATTAATTATACAGCTTATTCAGTTTCTCTTTTTATTTTAATTCTTCAAATTATCCGAGGAAATTTCTTCCTGCAAAATATCCAAGCACAAGAATACCAAGAACAATACGGTACCATCCAAATGCCTTGAAATCGTGTTTCTTAATGTATCCCATCAGGAACTTGATCGCGATAATAGAAACGAAGAATGCTACCACAACACCTGTCACCAGCGTCAGAACCTCTGCCGGTGTAAAAGCAAATCCAAATTTTACCAGTTTCAGAAGGCTTGCTCCGAACATGACCGGAATAGCCAGGAAGAAGGTAAATTCTGCCGCAACCGTTCTGGATGTACCAACAAGGATACCTCCGATGATCGTGGATCCGGAACGGGATGTACCCGGTACAACAGATAATACCTGGAAGATACCAATCTTAAATGCAGTACCGAAACTTAAATCTTCAAGGGATGTACAGATCGGTTTTCTTCTCTTATTATAGTTCTCGACAATAATGAAGATCACACCATAGACGATCAGGGCAATCGCTACAACTACATAGTTGTTGAACTTCTCTTCGATAAAATCATTAAACGGAAGTGCGATCACGATAGTCGGGATGCAGGCTACCAGAATCTTAAACCACAGGATCCACTTATCCTTATCACAGAATTTTTCCACAAAAGTCAGTGCAACACGTGCCACTGGATTCTTTCGGGCCAGCTGCGCTTTCTTTTTCTTCGGGATCTGTCTTATGTAGAACGGCCATAATTTACCCCAGTATAGCACTACGACCGCGAGAATCGCGCCAAGCTGAATGACTACCAGGAAAAAATCCTTAAACTCTGTGGTCATATCCATCTTGATGAATTCGTCTACCAGGATCATATGACCGGTACTGCTGATTGGAAGCCATTCTGTGATTCCTTCTACGATGCCGAGGATCACAACTTTTATAAACTCCAAAACACTCATGTTTCTTTTCCTCTCTGTTTTTATTTTTCTTTATTTCTGATACTTACGGGTTCCAGGGTCTTCTAAGTCAGTACCACCAGCTCTGCTGGTGGTTTGTGTTTGCCCTTCCAGGGCATATT
>CAVBPN010000230.1:0-16941 GCA_963597235.1 bacterium | reverse complement strand
GAAAGAGTATGCAGAAGTGTTCGACTACTCTAAGATTACTGAAAAGAGCGGTGTCATCACAGACTATTGGACGAACAATCTCTTGGATTTGATTTTGCGAAAGGACAATCTTAACAATGCTTATAAGCAAGTCATGAAAAACAAAGGAAAAGGTGGAATCGATGGTATGCAGGTGGATGAACTTCTGCCCTTCCTGAGAGAAAACCAGGAAACTTTGATCCAGGAGATAAGGAACGGGAAATTGCCAAAGGAACGTAAACGACGGTTAAGTATATGTGGTAGATATGGACTTGGAAAAGTTCTTCGATACAGTAAGCCAGAGTAAGCTAATCGAGGTTTTGTCACGAACCATCAAAGATGGCAGAGTTATATCCTTAATACACAAATATCTGAATGTGGGAGTAATCGCAAAAGGAATGTTTGAACGTACAGAGGTAGGTATGTCATAAGGAGGTCCGCTTAGCAATGTAATGCTAAATGAGTTGGACAGGGAACTTGAACGCAGAGGACATAGATTTGTTCGATATGCAGATGACTGTATGATTTTCTGCAAAAGCAGAAAAAGCGCAGAAAGAACCTTGAAAAACATTATTCCGTTTATAGAAGGAAAACTATTTCTCAAAGTAAATCGGAAGAAAACAGAGGTGGCTCACATAAGAAAAGTCATATATCTTGGCTATACCTTTTACAGATACAAAGGTAAATGCAGATTTAGAGTACATCCAAAGTCAGTAGCTAAGATGAAGGATAAAATCAGAGAACTTACTGACAGAAACAATGGCATGAGCAACGAGAAACGAGAAAAGAAGTACCAAGAGTATGTGCGAGGATGGGTGGAATATTTCAGACTTGCAGATATGAAAGGACTTCTCAAAACAATAGATGAATGGGCAAGGCACAGAATCCGAGTGGTCTATTGGAAACAATGGAAGAAAATCAAGACAAAATATCGAATGTTAAAAGCCTTGGGCTTGGAACATTGGAAAGCAAAGGAACTAGCGTGTAGTAGGAAAGGTTATTGGAGAATGGCACAGGTGCTAAATTCGGTAATCACAAATAAAATAATTATTTACCTCCTACCCGATTATTTATGGTGGAAAACTGAAAATAGTCTTTGCTTTATCACTTTAAATCGTATATAATAAGTGACATGTACAGGCGAGTGTGAAATCGCCAAATTTTGATACGCGGAAAGGAAAATGGATTATGTCAAAACATATCACAGGACACACCGGATTATTATGTTTACTTGGAAGCCCGGTCGCACACAGCGTTTCTCCTGAAATGCACAACGAAGCATGCGATCAGCTGGGGCTGGATTATACATACCTTGCGTTTGATGTACCTGAAGATAAGATGCCGGAAGCAGTACAGGGACTTCGCACAATGGGAGCAAGAGGATGGAACATCACTATGCCGGGTAAAAACATTATGTGTAAACTGGCTGATAAAGTATCCCCTGCATCCGAAATCTCCGGAGCATGTAATACGATCGTTAATGAAGACGGCGTGCTGACTGCTTACACAACAGATGGTGTTGGATTTATGAGAGCCGTTAAAGAAGATGGCGTTGACATCATAGGAAAGAAAATGACTCTTCTCGGTGCCGGCGGAGCTGCAACTGCAATTCTTGTACAGGCTGCACTGGATGGCGTTGCTGAGATCAAGATATTTAATGTAAGAGATAACTTCTTCGGAAGAGCAGAAGAAATCGTTAAGAAACTGAATGAGCGCACAGAGTGCAAGGTAACACTGCATGATTTCTCCGATCCGGAAGTGCTTCGTGCATCTATCGCTGAGAGTGCGATTCTTGTAAACGGAACTTCCGTAGGAATGGCTCCGAATGTAGATAAGACAATTATTACAGACACAAGCATGTTCCATAAAGATCTGTTTGTATTTGATGTAATCTATAATCCGCAGGAGACACGTTTGCTTCGTGAAGCAAAAGAAGCCGGATGCAAGACCGGTAATGGAATGTACATGCTGCTGTATCAGGGAGCTGCGTCCTTTAAACTGTGGACCGGGGAAGAGATGCCGGTGGAGATTATTAAAGAGAAATATTTCTCTTAAGAAGAGAGAATATACGGCTTGAGAAGCTGTGAATGTAAAGCCGTGAAGGGACTTGTCCAGTCCCCTCACACACCCCTCGGAATGAATTCGACGTGACGAATGGAGAGGGGAAGGGTACAGGAGTACTAAGTAGAATAAGACAGAAGTGTGCTAACTTTACTGGGAGAGTTCCAGGGAAAACAGCAAACGGACCTGGGCGATAAGTAAGTGTCTGAGTTACGTTCAACAGAATACCAGTAGAATGCAAGAACAGCGGGAAATCTTCTCCATGCGAAAGAGAAGAGTCCTGCTGTTTTTCTATGCATTTTATATTTGAAATATCAAGAATTTCTTATGCCTTTCAGCCCAGGGGTTGCAAGGGGATGGCGAAGTCCCCTTGCAGTCTTGACAAATTTCTTCCTCTGTATTTATAATAAATACAGTTAGTTCTATCTAATAAAAGTTATACATATAGTACTCACTGCAAGGAGGCCATGCACATGCAGAAAACTACGCAGCCAACGCGGATCGGTCTTGACATGCCGTCTTCGCGAAGGGAGATAGAAGAAGATCTTCTTGAAGAACTTTGTCGTATTTCGCAGAGAAAGAATCTGCTGACGATACAGAATATCAGTGAACAACTGAATATCCCGGAAAAGGAGCTTACCTATTACATTCGCCAGATGAAACGCCATGGTTATGTGAATCTTTCTCCGGAGGGGAACCAGATTCATCTTACGGAGCTGGGGCGTATCACCGGTGCGGAATGTAGTTATCGTCATGAGACATTTATGCAGTTTTTGCAGTTTGTTGGCGTGGAGAGTGAGACTGCGCGGGAGGATGCCTGCCGAATCGAGCATATTGTCAGTGAAGAAACGGTCCGTCAGGTTTGTAATTTTGTGAACTACGGGGAGACTTTTGAGAGAGTGATCCGCTATACGGACCTCAGTTATCGCTATGCTCCGGGCGAATATTCTTTCCTGATGGGAATTTATTATCTGGAAAAAACTTATCCGCGCCAGTTTGCACGTGAATATAATTGTTTTTCTGAAAATATCCGTCTTTGTGTGGAAGAGAACAAGAGCTGGTTTGAGCTGGAACCGACAGGGGATAATCCGGGACATTTGTGGTATCAGGAACAGAAGAAGTGGATTCGTTCGGAAGAGCATGAGGGCAGGCCGGTTTTGTCGTCTGACATTTTCGAATTTACGTTGCAGAGACGGGATCCGATCATAGAGGGAACTGCACTCATTGCTTTTGTGCGTGATGGCGAACATCCACTGGACTGGGTTACCCGGGAATTGGATGTACATATCTGGTAGATTTTTATGGGAATATTTTGGAAAATTCCAATGACATAGACTGGAAAGTATATAAGGGGATTAAAAAATGCAGGAATTACTTCATCCATCTCTTCTTCAGATCAAATATCTGACGACTCTGGAAAAAACAGAGAAAAAGCGCGGCTGTGTCGGTCAGGTTGCAGATATCTGTGGCGTGAGCCATGGTCCGGTCAGCCGTTTCTTTAAAGAATGTGTGAGTTATGGATATCTGACTGAACAGTATGAATTTACAGAAACCGGTATCCGTGCGCTGAAAATGTACAAGAGGATTCTTCACGACACCCGCGCATATTTAACGCGGCTTGATACGAGCGAGGAGAAAATGCCGGAAAAACTCAGGCAGCTTGTGGAAAATGTTGACTATGAACTTTTGATGTCAATCACCAGAAGCGATATTAAAGTAAAAAAGGACACAACAAATATACAGGCCGAAGAGTCGACTGCCTGGTTTTTGGAAAAAGTTCTGGAAAAAGGAAATTATGAGGTGGAAATTGCACTTCTGCAGGTCAACCGAAATACAAGACCGCGCCTGTCCATGGCACATCGTGGTTTTGAGCATCTTGCGATGATCCGGCATAACAATCGGGGAAGCTGGATCGAACTTACGATTCGTCCGGTGCATGGAATTTCACGGATTGACGGAAAGGACATGACAGGATGGCTTTCTTCACTGAAATATGAGAAGCAGGGACAGCTCTACGAAGTGGATCTCCGCACAGACAAAGTCCGCATTCCTTTAAGCGCGTGCCGTTTTATAAAAAGCAGCCACGGAAACATCAAAGGCATGATTATGATTACTGTCACTTGCAGTGCAGGGAAAGCACATATGCCGGAAAGTACCGCACTGTTGACCTTCTGGTTGTAGAAAAATTCAGAGATATTCTTATTTTAAGAAAATATAAAGATTAAAATTTCGAATGGAGAAGAGACGGTTAATTACCGCCTCCTTTCCACGAGTTTTACTGAAAATTCTTTATCATATTTTCAATTTCTTCAACAGTGCAGCCAGTATACAGTGATATCTTTTCGACTGATTCACCAGCTTTCAGCATGAAGAACGTAAGTTACTATTTGTCGTTACACTCAAAACCCCTGCTTTTTGTGTGATTAATTGAAGTAAAAGCATGGATTTCTGAAATGAACTAAGAAAAACAGACGGCATCACTGCCATGAACTTATAGAAAATATGCTTTGAAGAGATAGTACCATATGTTCTGAAAGGATGCAATAGACTTTATATAAATTTAATTTCTAAAATAATTCTTAAACCCATTGAAGAACATAAAGTTCTATGATATAATGTGGAAAACAAAAGATAAATTCTATTAAATCTAAAATTCTATTTTCCATAACAGAGAGCGTATCTGTCCTTTCGGAAAATAACACCATTTACCCAGGACGGGAGGATCCGGCGGGGAGGATTCTTCTGGATTACAATTAAAAAGGAGGAATTTTTTGTACGAGAATTAAAACCTGATTAGAAAACCATCAGGTAAACTGGAATTGTTGAAACTATAAATTTAGAGTATAATATATAGAGCCGAAGAATAGTTTTAGAGGTTCTGTAGAAAAGGAGAAATACTTTTGAATACAGAAATCAAAAATACGATTCTTACGACAGATAAAGAAGCACAATATGATGAAAGTGCGAAAAGATTACTTGGTCAGAAAAGCGTACTGGCCCATATATTAGTGAAGACTGTTGATGAATTTGCAGGAATGGATCCGAAAGACGTGGTTTCCTATATTGAGGGTGAACCATTTATTAACACTGTTCCAATAGAAACAGGTCTTACGAATGCCGTTATAAAAAATGATGAATCTCGCGTGGTTGGTTTTAATTCTGAAAACCTGGAGTTTCATGAGGGAATGATACGATTTGACATTATATTTTATGTCAGGATGAGGGATGGATTGTCGCAGATTATTATCAATGTAGAAGCTCAAAAGGATGAACCAAATGGGTATGATATATTGAATCGGGCGATCTTTTACGTAAGCAGAATGATTTCCTCACAGAAGGAAAGAGATTTTTCAAATTCAAATTATAATGATATTAAGCGAGTTTACTCTATCTGGGTCTGCATGAATATGCCGGAAAATAGCCTGGAACATATTCATCTGGTGAAAGATAGTATTGTAAACTTCCATGAGTGGAAGGGTAAAATGGACCTGATTAATATCGTGATGATTGGACTTGCCGAAGAACTTCCGAAGCATGAGGAGAAATATGAGTTACATAGATTACTGGGAGCATTACTGTCTCAGGATTTAACAGTAAATGAAAAACTGGATATCATTGGAAATGAATATTCGATTCCAATGAAAAAAGATTTCAGAGAGGATGTGAGTATTATGTGTAATTTAAGTCAGAAAATTAAAGAGAATGGAATTGAAACTGGAATTAAAACTGGAATTAAAATGGGTAAACGGGAAATGATTATAAAAATGTACAACAAAGGTTATACAGTTGCTCAGATCGTGGATGTGGCTGAAATGGATGAAGAACAGATAAACGATATTATAAAAGATACTGAGTTAATGCCGGTATAAAAAATAATTCAATGTAAAAAAATGCCTGAGTTAAATTTCATATTTGGTGAACGAAGAATTACTTCTGCTTTTAGCCGAGGGGTTGTAAGGGGACTGGCTAAGTCCCCTTGCGGTTTCTTATATGCGAATGTAAAATGTCGGGCTTGGGGGTGGTGGCCCGATGGAAAAGAGCAAAGAGAAAACAGGGAATAGAACAGATAAGGATAGGGGGAAAAAGAATAGAAAAATGCTAATATAATTGGCGGGGAATAGGGGAAGTACCCCAAAAGATTAAAGGCCGAAATGAAGAATTTTCGGTCTTTTTTTGTTGGGAAAATCCGGAAAAGCCAGAAAATACGGGATTTTTGTGTTTTGAGTTTCGTGCCCGGCGGGAACGGAACGAAGGAAAATTGTTGACTTTAACTAACTAGGTGTGTTAGTTTCGTAGAAGATGAGTTAGCGTAAGATAACCCGGCGGGCCACGCGGAAAAGAGCGGGCGGGGACTCAACTCTAGTATTAAGCACCGGGGGACGCATCACAAAAGGAGGAACAAAATGAGAAGAAAGAATTTATGGTTACGTATGTCATCCTGCACGATGGCAGCACTGCTTGCTACAACATCGGTAGCACCGGTATCAGCAGCAGACTTCACCAGCGAAGTTGTAGTTGAGGATCAGCAGAGCGAGGAAGTGGAAGCTTCTGGTACAGCTGGAGAGGTGGAAGTCTCTGGTGAGGACGGTGCTCCTGTAATTGAGGAGGAAACTCAGGGCGATGCTGATGATGTTCAGGTAACAGAGGACAGTGCGGAGGCTGACTTCGCGGATGCAGATGAGGACCTGTTCGCGGACAGTTTTGACGCAGATGAGGTTGCTGACAGTGCAGCATTCGAAGCAGAAGCAGGGGATGCAGCACAGACCGGATTCGGTACAGCAAACACAGAGCTGAAAAGAGGAACCTACACGATAAAGGCATCCCTCAAAAATGCATCTGATACAAGTGAAGATTCTATGGCAGCAAGCTGCATCGCAGGTGATGCAAATCTTAAGGTAGCAGCAGACGGAACTGCAAAGGTTACTGTTCCGATCCAGAAGGTAACTATTAGGGATGTAACAGCCGGCTCAAAAGACTGGAAGATCTATAAAGGTGACGTAACAACTGAGAAAACGGATGCAGAATCCACAGCAGATGAAGAAGGAAATACAACTTCTATTACATTCACTGTTACGGACAAAGCAGCCGACGGTGTATATGTAAATGTTACGATCGCAATGGGACAGGGAACTGCACAGGATGCATTCCTGAAACTTGACTATGCAAATGCAAAACTCGACGAGACAGCAATCGATACAGATGCACTCGCAGCATCTATCGCGAAAGCAGACGCTCTCGAAGAAAATTCTTATACAAAAGCAACCTGGGATGCAAATAAAGATGCTATCGCAGAAGCAAACACCGCAGCAAAAGCAGCACTCGCAGCAAAAGAATCTCAGGAAGCAATCGACGTAGCAAACACAGCCCTGACAGATGCGATGGGAAAACTGGTCGAGGCCGGAGATCCGACAGCACTGCAGGAAGCACTGAATCAGGCAAAAGCACTGAATGAGACAGATTATACCGTAAAATCATGGAATTATCTGGCTAAATATATTACAGAAGCAGAGACAAGAATTGCTAATCGTGATACAGCTTCTAACATGAAAAGAACAAAGAATAATCTGACCTTCTACATGGGTCGATTAGATCCAAAATATGATACAACAAAGTTGGAAGCGAAGATTGCAGAAGCAAAAGCCCTGAATAAAGATGATTATACAGCAGACAGCTGGAAAGAAGCTGGCATTGCAAGTGCTATTTCAGCAGCAGAGGGAGTTATCAGTGCCCGTGATAGTAAAGAGCAGGCAGAATATGCTTATGACAATCTTGTCAATGCAATGGATAAACTGGTGAAGGTATCCAATGAGGTAACAGTAGGTAGAGGCAATTTCCAAAAAAAACTGGCACCGGGAACCTACAGCCTTCCAATCGAGCTTCTTAACGGTGGTCATTCTGAATCTACCCAGCAGTATACATCCGGAGATTATATGAAGCATACATCTATGGCAGCAGGATGCTTTACAGGAAATGCAACGCTGGTTATTCATGAGGACGGAACAGCAACTCTGACAACGGGAGTTCAGGCAATTACTGCAATGGGTATGACGGGAGCTGCTTCTGACTGGACAATCTATGAAAATACGCAGAATTATCTTGAAGGAAAAGCAACTCCAACAACAGGAGCACGTTTCAAAGCACGTGTAGATGCATCCAAAGTACAGGCCGGTAAGAAAAAACCATCCCAGATCAGCTTTACGATTCCGGATCTGAAGCAGAATGTCGTTGCAACCAATATGTACATTGAAGTAATGTCTGTAAATCAGGATGCATGCATTGGTCTGGACTGGACAAATGTAGAAAAGGTAAGCGATGAAACAAGTGCTACATCTACAGTAGAAAAAGAATATGTTGTAAAAGCGGATACTATGACTCAGCTTAACAACATGAAAGCCGGAACTACTGTGACATTGGATGAAGATGTAACTTTAACAGAAGATCTGGTTGTTAAGGGCGGTACTATTGATTTAAATGGACACACTTTGAATCAGGCGAATAATCTGATTCGAATCAAAGGTGATGTGACCATCATTGACAGTAGCGAGGGTAAGACTGGAAAAATCACCAGTGAAGCATATACAGGAAGCGTAAGTGGCTACACAGAGTCTACCATTGCTGTACAGAAAGGTTCTCTGACAGCAGAGGGAATTACTATTGATGGACAGGTTGGTAACTATATTTACAATAATTCAAGCAATAGTTTACAGAATGACAGTAGAGTTTCTGTGACATTAAAGAATTGTACATTGTCAAACAGTCGTGGAAAAGCAACTGTAAGTTTCCGGTATCTTGAAAAGGGAGTTAACGTTACTGTAGATGGCTGTACCACAGGGGCAATTAAGGTAGGATATGGAAAAGGCGAGACTGCAAGCGTTACCAATACTACCATGTCAGGTGCATTGGATATATCTGGAACAAAGGCTACAGTAAAGAATGTAAAAGTAGATTCTGCGGGTATTGGCTCAAGTATTGATGCAGATGATACGACTATTGAGGATTCTGAATTTAGCTCACTTAGTATTTACGCTGAAAACGATGTTGTTCTTGAAAGTGTAAATGTGACAGGAAATGAAAGGATATATATGGCTTCTTTATCACTTTCCGGCAGTGGTCAGGTAACTATCAAAGGTGGCGTGTTTGAGAGTCAGAACAGTGTTGCAATCCAATCCAATGGAGTTCCGGTAAGCATTGAGGGTGGATACTTCAAGGGAAAAAATGGAAGTATCAGTGGTGCTTATACTACACCGGAAGGAAAAGTTCTTGGAGATGTGACAGAAGGTGTTTATGCAGGATACCAGACCCTGGTAGATGGCATGACCCCGGATGTAGAGAATCCGGTAGCAACAATCTACAACGAAGACGGAAGTGTTGCAAAACAGATCTCTGAAGAAAACACAGAACTGGCACTTACTTATGCAAAAGCTGGTCAGACAGTGAAACTGAATACAGATATTGAAGTAGATGCACTCAACTTCTATAAAGACTGCACATTGGATTTAAATGGACATACGATTAAAGAAGAGAGTGGTATCAACGGAAATGCAGGAACCTGCCGTGTAATCGACAGCTCCGAAGCAAAGACAGGAAAGATCGTTGGAGAATACTACATCTTTAATGGACAGGCAGCAGGAACTTCTATGATTCTGGATAATGCGATAGCAGAAGCTTTTTACTCACAGGGAATTTCTGTTGGAAGTATGTATATTATTAACGGAAGCAGAATGAACAATGTAGTTCAGTTCAATGCAGTTATGGGTGGTGGTCTTACCTATGTAAGAGACAGTATTTGTACAGTTGCAGAAACAGGTCTGGATGGAACTGTACCTGATCCGCAGGAAGTAATGGAAACTGGTGTTCGTACTTCTCAGTATACATTAACAAAGACTGGTGACCGTACCTACACTGTAAGTGCAAATGAGCTCGGTAAAGCCATGAGAGCATTTGAAAATCTGGATGCTTCTCAGTACACCAAAGCAAGCTATGCGGCAGCAAAGGCTGTTTATGATGAGATCGATGGCAGTGCAGATGAGGATATCCAGGGAAATGCAATTGCTCAGAAAGCAAAAGAACTCAACGATGCAGTTGCAACACTTCAGACCGCAGCATCCGAATCCGATCTTGCCGCTCTCTCTGATGCAGTAGCAGCAGCGAAGAAACTTTCTTCTAAAGATTACACAGCGGCTTCCTATAAAGTTCTTTCCGATGCAATTGCAGCAGCAGAAAAACTTATCGAGAGTGGAGATGCTTCCGCAGACGAAGTTGCAGCAGCTACAAAAGCACTCGCAGATGCAAAAGTGAACCTTGTAAAACAGGTTGCACAGACCATCAGTGTTGCAGCTTCCTTCAATAAGAAGTTTGGTGATGCAGCATTCAACCTCGGTGCAAAAGCTCAGACAGCCCTGACTTATACATCCAGTAGTGTAAATGTTGCAGCCGTAGATAAGGACGGCAACGTAACGATTAAAGGCATTGGAACTGCTAAGATCACAATCACTGCAGCAGCAAATGCAAACTACTTAAGCGCAACAAAGACTGTAACAATCACAGTCGCTAAAGGTGATCAGGTAATCTCCACATCAAAGGCTTCCTACACAGTTAATAAAGGAAGTAAAGCATTTAAGCTTAATACAAAAGCTGCCGGAAAAGTTACCTACACATCCAGCAACAAGAAAGTTGCAACGGTAGATAAGAACGGTAAGATCACAATTAAAGGTTTTGGAACCGCTAAGATCACGATCAAAGTAGCCGCTACTTCCACATACAATGCAGGAAGCAAGGTTGTTACTGTAAAAGTTACAAAACCGGCTCCGACCATTAAAGTGAAAAAGACTTCCGCAACCATGAAGGCTAGTACCCTTAAGAAGAAAGCACAGGGCGTATCCTTAAGTGCAACTGTAAACAGTAAAGGAAAGATCAAATTCAAGAAAGTTTCCGGAAGCAAACAGGTTTCTGTAAACTCTAAAGGAAAAGTTACTGTTAAGAAGGGTACAAAGAAGGGAACTTATAAAGTAAGAGTTAAAGTTACTGCAGCAGCTAAAGGAAAATACGCTTCCGGAAGCAAGACCGTAACAGTAACAGTTAAAGTTAAATAAGTGGAACAATCCGTATATTAAAAACAAATTAGAGACAACAGAAAGGCAAATCATGAAAAAGAAAGTTATAACTACACTTCTCAGTGCAATGCTTTGCGTTTCCATGGTCCCTGCAGCACCGGTTATGGCATCGTTTGACGACGATGCCTCCGGTTTTGAAATAATCGCAGAGGATTTTAATGCTGAGACTACAGAAGATGTGACCGAAGATACTTCCGCTGATCCTGTTGAGGATTCTTCTGATGTTGAGATTGCAGATGAGGAAGACCGCGATGTTGAGGTGGTTGAAGAAGAGGATGCCGGAGAGGAAGAACTTTCCGATTCCGAAGATGAGATCAGTCTTTTCTCCGATGATGCACAGGCAGGAACTGTTACTCTGAACGGCGTCGATTTTGACACCAGTAAGACATATATCGTTCCGCTGACACTTAAAAATGCAAACGATAAGACTCATGAACAGGACTCCGCAGCTGTTGCGTGCCCTGGTAAATACGGTACCCTGACATTCGATGCAGACGGCACACCGAAACTTCAGACAAACCTTCGAAGCGTAACTGTAGGAACTCTGACAGACTATGCATACAGCTTTAAGATTTATCAGGGAAATAAAATTGGCGGAACTGCTGTAGATGCAACAAGCGTGAATACACAGGATGTTCCGAAGGCTGACGGAAGCGGAAACCATACTGTTCCGGAGACCATCTCTTTCACTATTCCGAAAGATACTTATAACGAAAGTGGCGTATATTTAAGCATGTTTGTAGATGCGATGGGATATGCGCCGGATGCCTACCTTCTGATCGACTATGCAGGAGCAAAAGAATCCGGGGATAAGTCCCTTAACTACACAACCGAAGTTTTTACCGCAGAAGTTGAGCAGTTCGGAAACTATAATGTTACTTCTCAGGTAACTGTTACAGACGGACGTATCACTGATGTTGTTCTCAGTGGAAATGATTTCAAAGGTACACATGCACAGGATAATAAAACTTACCTCAATACAGCAATCAATGGAAGCTTTGATGAGAAGGGCATGAAAGACCGTCTCGTAGGTCTGTACATGAATGATGCACAGAAACTGAACGACCTTGATACCGTAACAGGAGCTACCTATTCTTCCAACGCGATCAAGACTGCAACCATGAATGCACTTGGCGTTAAGATCGAACAGGAAGTCATTCCGGAGGCACCGGAAGAAACACCGGAACCGGGACTTTACGCCATCCAGATCAAAGACCGTACCGTTGTTGTAGACCATGGTCTTGTCGGAGAAAGCAAAAAAGCAACTGCTTTCCTTCGTGTAGATGATTCCGGTAAGATGTGGCTGACCTATAAGATGGTATCCGGAACTGTCGGTGAACCGCTTTATGTTCTCGGTTACAATGGATATTATGTGAACAATGATACTACAAAACTTACCACAGAAGGTGTTACATATTCCACAGAAGTAATGGATGCACCGACAATCGGCGAAAATCCGGTAGTTACAGACGTTACCGTTCCCCTGGACAGCGTTCGTCAGACTTATGTCAACAACGTATACCTCTATGTCGAGGCAATGAAGAACCTTAATGGTGAAGTTTCCGGAGTCGTTTTTGACAAAGGAAAATTTAATATTGATTCTACAATCACACTGTACTGGGATACATTAAGCAAGTATGATAGCATCGACAATCCGGTTTCAAAATTGAGCGATGGTGTCTATAAAGTACAGGGTGAGATGATTCAGGTAAATAGAGTATCTTACTCTATGAGTAACAATGCGATCAACCATAACATTAAACTGACTGTAAAAGATGGTATTCCGTACATCAACATGAACTTTAACGGAATGAATGTTGGAGCGTTCAGAGGATACCTTAAGAATCTCAATTACTACAAAACAGGATTTAGTAAAAATCAGTATGGAAATATTGTTGGAGAGCTTGCTCCTGTAACGATTGATTCTTATCAGAAATTCTCAGATGGAAATATATTTAAAGATGATTTAGATAGCGATTATCCAAATGACATCACTTTCCCGCTGGTTATGGAAGCATCTCAGGATGAAGCTGACTGCAACTACATTCCACTGCAGGTATATGTTCCGGTCATGGATGCTATCACACCAGGAAGTGGTACACAGAACGTTTACCTGAAACTGGATTACAGCACGATCACAAAGACAACTGCAGATGATAAGGATTTCGTTGAGACAGAGACCATTCCTGTAAAAGTTGTGGAAAAAGCTCAGACAATCTCAGGAGCTGCTTCTTTCAATAAGAAATATGGCGACGGAGCCTTCTCACTGGGCGCAAAAGCAAACACAGGACTCGCCTATAAATCCAGCAATACAGGAGTTGCATCTGTAAGCAGTAACGGAACCGTTACCATTAACGGTGTCGGAACCGCGAAGATCACGATCACTGCAGCAGCAGGAAACGGATACCTCGCTGCCACAAAGACTGTTACGATCAATGTTTCAAAAGGAAACCAGACGATCAGTGGCGTTCAGTCTTCCTACACTGTGGCAAAAGGCAGCAAAGCTTTTTCACTGGGAGCGAAAGCACCAGGTAAACTTACTTATAAATCCTCTAATACTAAAGTCGCAGCCGTAGACAAAAACGGAAAAGTTACCGTTAAAGCTATTGGAACCGCGAAGATCACGATCAATGCCGCTCCTTCCTCTAACCATAATGCAGCATCCATGACCGTGACCGTTAAGGTTACAAAACCGGCTCCGACGATCAAGGCTAAGAAGACTTCTGCAACTGTTAAGTATAAGAAGGTCAAGAAAAAAGCCCAGACAGTAGCGTTCGGTGCAACTGTAAACAGTAAGGGTAAACTGACATTCCAGAAGACTTCCGGAAGCAAACAGATCACAATCAACAAGAAGACCGGTAAGCTCTCAGTGAAAAAAGGAACAAAGAAGGGAACTTACAAAGTAACGATCCGCATCAAGGCTGCTGCAAAAGGTAAATATGCTGCAGGAACCAAGAACGTGACAGTTACCATCAAGGTAAAATAAATTAAACTGAAAAAAGCAGATCAAAGGCCGAACTATCCGTTTCGGTCTTTGGTTCGTTAATAAAGGAGAACAAAGTGGGAGAAATTTTGACCGGAAAAAGAAACCGGAAAACAAACAAGGTTGTCGGAGTACTGATCGGACTCAGTCTCGTTCAGACAGGCACGGTTCTGGTTCCCGGCGGAAATCTGACAATGACCGTTTATGCAGGGGACGAAATGACAACAGAAGAATATGCACAGGCAGCAGCGGAGGCACTCGCCCAGCTCAGCGCAGGAAGCGATAAGAGCGTCCTGAATGATCTCATCAGTCAGGCAGGAAATCTGGACGTTTCTTCCAGTGATGATGCATCCGTTAAACAGCTGAATGCTGTACTTGCGGCTGCAAAACAGGTCAGCGAGGACGGAAGCGTTTCACAGTCCATGGTGGACAAGCTGATCCAGCTTCTGCAGGCATCGGCGAATGCACTTTATCAAAAGACCGATGCAAATACGGTTTATGATGGTGTTTATGAGCTTAACGGGTCTCTCCAGCATGCGTCCGCAGATCAGGTTTCTATGGGAAATGCAGCGCTGGTAAAGCCATTTCAGCTTATCAAAGACGGGGACAGTCTGAAACTCCGTATCGAATGTGTACCGCTTACCGCAAAACTGGGAAGCACGAATTTTACCGGATATCTGGCTGAATTCTGGTATTTCCCGGATTGGACCGATGAAGTGCTTCCGCCGTCTGCGTATGCTTCCGTACAGAGCGCAGATGCAGGGGAGACAGAAGCTGCCGTGACAGAAACGGAAGAAGCAGATACCGGAGAAAGCAGTGAAGCAGAGGGTGAGAATGCCGGAGAAACAGATGATGCAGGAGAAGACGGAGGCGATCTTTTCTCAGATTCTGTGGACGGATCAGAGGCGGCTGCGATGGTACAGGAAGAGACTGCTCTTTATGCCGGCAGTGTTGGCGGGATTGCCGCAACGGTAGAATCGAACTATGACGGATATGATTCTTATAATGACCCGAATACAGGAACCGATTCAAATGTAAAAGGTAAACTGTATCCGCACTATATCACGATCCCGATCGACCTGAACCGAAGTCTTCTCTGGACACAGGTGTATGTTCCGGTCATGGAAGCCATCGGTGGCGGCGGAAGACAGTATGCAAGACTGTGCCTTGACTGGTCAACCCTGAAACAGATCAGCGGAACCACGACCGATAAGAGCAAGCTTGCTTCCGGAATCACCGAGGCAGAAGATTTGCTTACAAAGCTGAATGCAGATAATCAGGGCTATGATGCGGAACAGATCCAGGCACTGACACAGGTGATCGCAGCTGCAAAAGCCGTGAATTCCAATATGAATGTCGATCAGGAGATTGTTGATAACGAAACTACCGTCCTCACAAGAGCAGTGAATGTTTTTACAAAGACGGTTGTGGATTCCGATAAAACAGAGCTGAAAAAAGCACTCGAAGTGGCTGATACCTATCTGAAAGCAGACGATATCACATATGATCCGGCAACTCTTGCGATTTTACAGGAAGCCAGAGATAAAGCACAGCTTATCTATGATGATGAAGAGGCATCACAGACACAGGTCAATCTCTGTGTGACTGCGATCGACAGTGCAATCCAGGGTCTGGTCGTTGTCGGCGGTGACCGTAGAGAACTGAAAAAAGCTTTGAATACGGCGGCAGAGATGCTGGAAGATGAGGACAGCTATACTGCAAGTGCATATAAGAAGCTTCAGAAGGCTTATGACAGCGCGAAAGCTGTTTTTGAGAATGAAGATACAGAACAGTCTGAAATCGATGCGAGTGCTAAGGAACTGAATAACGTCATTAAAAACACGAAAAAGGTAACTGAGGTGAAGGTTGATAAAAGCAGCCTTTATGAGATGCTGAAGACTGCGCAGAACATGTCCGGACGAGAAGATGTCTATACGGCGGATACGATCAAAGCTCTTAAGAGTGCGATCACTGAGGCTGAGAAGGTTTATCAGAATGACGATGCGACACAGAGTGAGGTAAATGCGCAGACCTCTGCACTTTCCACCGCAATTATGAACCTGACAAAACAGGCGAACAGCAGCAACAGTAACAGCAACAGCAACAGCAGCAACAATACGAGTGGCAATGATGACGTTAATATTTCCGGTGATGATGACAATGACAACTCACTGGATATCAATAATCTTGAGGATGGCGTGTATTCCGTTGCCGGTTCTATGGTGAAGATTGATAAATCTACCGCGTCCATGGCCAATGAGGCAATCAACCATACCATTAAGCTGACTGTCAAGAACGGTAAATATTCTCTGACGATGGATTTCAAGGGCATGACGATCAAGAACCAGTACGGATATCTTGGAAAACTGAAATATTACAAGAGCGGATATACACTGGATAAATACGGCAGCCCACAGGGTTCTCTCGGAAGTGTTACGATCGATTCCTACCAGAAATATTCGGATGGCAAGAAAGTTTCGGATAACTTTGGTACGGATTATCCGGATGTCGTGACTTTCCCGATGATCTCAGAAGCTCTGAAAGACGGCTATGTACCGCTGCAGGTATTTGTACCGATCATGGATTCCATCTCTAAGGGAACCGGAACGCAGCCTGTTTTCCTGAAACTTGACTGGAGCACGATCAAGAAAACGAGCAGCAGCGATTCTGCTTTTAATGATACTTCCACAAATGAGAAGACAAGCAGCACCGGAACCACGACGACAAGCGGACTCAGCAATACGCTCCAGACAGGCGGTTCCAGTC
>CAVBPN010000229.1:11100-11671 GCA_963597235.1 bacterium | reverse complement strand
TACTTCCAGTTATTATCATCCATTGCCGCCTCGGCAAGTGCTCTCTTAATATGTTCCGGCGGAGTAAAATCCGGAGCTCCCACGCTCATGTTATAAATCTTCATACCCTGCGCTTCCAGTTCCATACGTCTGTTATTCAGGGCTGCAAAGATTTCTTCTCCAAATCTGTCTAATCTTTTGGAAAACTGCATATCGATTACCTCTTTCGTTTAGTGCTTGTTCCATTTTAGCACGCTCTCCACCACTGTACAAGAGTAAAGTTTTATAACTATAAACGAAGTGAACAGTAGCTTTTTATTCATCCATCTCGTCCAGACTCTTTTTCAGCTCAATCATCTTATCACGCAGCTCTGCCGCCTGCTCAAAGTTGAGATCTGCCGCTGCCGCACGCATCTGTTTCTCAACCTGACCGATCAGCCTGGTCAGTTCTTTTCTTGTCATGGACTCCGGATCTTTCTTGAGCTTGTCTTCCGTCTCAGCAACCGCCTTGGAAACCGTGATCAGATCACGGACAGCTTTTTTAATCGTAGTCGGAGTGATTCCATGCTCTTTATTATAAGTTTCCTGAATC
>CAVBPN010000229.1:0-11090 GCA_963597235.1 bacterium | reverse complement strand
GTTCTTCTTCGTTCGGTCTCCTGGATGGCTTTTCGCATGGAATCCGTCATCACATCTGCATACATGATAACGTGGCCCTCGCTGTTACGTGCAGCACGCCCAATCGTCTGGATCAGGGAAACTTCAGAACGGAGAAATCCCTCTTTATCCGCATCAAGAATTGCAACCAGAGTAATCTCTGGAATGTCAAGTCCTTCTCGAAGGAGGTTGATACCGACAAGTACATCAAAGACATCCAGACGCATATCACGAATGATTTCCGCACGTTCCAGAGTGTCAATATCCGAGTGAAGATAACGGACACGGATACCAACATCCTTCATATAATCGGTCAGATCCTCTGCCATTCGTTTTGTCAACGTTGTAATCAGAATCTTATGCCCCTTATCGACTTCTTTATTTACTTCACTGATCAGATCATCAATCTGTCCTTCCACCGGGCGGACTTCGACTTTCGGATCGAGAAGTCCGGTCGGACGGATGATCTGCTCTGCACGAAGAAGTTCATGTTCTGCCTCATACTGTCCCGGAGTCGCAGAAACAAACATGACCTGATCGAGTTTATTTTCAAATTCCTCAAAACTCAACGGGCGGTTATCTTTCGCAGACGGCAGACGGAATCCATAATCTACCAGTGTCTGCTTACGACTCTGGTCCCCGGCATACATTCCGCCAACCTGTGAAACGGTCTTATGCGACTCATCTATAATAAGAAGAAAGTCATCTTTAAAATAATCCATCAGAGTATATGGTGGCTGCCCCGGAGCAAGTCCGGTCAGATGTCTGGAGTAGTTCTCAATTCCGGAGCAGAATCCCGTCTCTTTCATCATTTCTACATCAAAGTTGGTTCTCTCGGCAATTCGCTGTGCCTCGATCAGCTTATCTTCACTTTTAAAATAAGAAACCTGTTCTTTCATTTCTTCAAGGATAGCATCTGCTGCCCGCTGAATCTTACTCTGTGGAACAACGTAATGGGATGCCGGGAAAATTGCGGCATGTTTCAGTTCACTGCGTTTTTCACCCGTCAGCACATCAATTTCTGTGATACGGTCAATCTCATCGCCAAAGAATTCCACACGAATTGCCCTGTCAGAATAGTTGGCCGGAAAGATTTCCAGCACATCTCCACGTACCCGGAACGTACCACGGTGGAAATCCATTTCATTTCTCGTATACTGAATGTCGATCAGCTGTCTGATAACATCGTCACGATCCTTTTCCATACCAGGTCGGAGCGAGATCATCATATCGAAAAATTCTTCCGGTGCACCCAGACCGTAGATACAGGATACGGAAGAAACCACAATGACGTCTTTACGCTCACAGAGAGCTGCCGTTGCCGAGAGACGTAGTTTATCGATCTCATCATTCGTGGAAGCATCTTTTGCTATATAGGTATCAGTAGATGGGACGTATGCTTCCGGCTGGTAGTAATCGTAGTAGGATACAAAATATTCCACTGCGTTCTCAGGGAAGAATTCCTTAAACTCACCATACAGCTGTGCTGCAAGTGTTTTATTGTGCGCAAGTACCAAAGTTGGTTTGTTAAGCTTTGCGATAACGTTCGCCATGGTGAAGGTCTTACCGGAACCGGTGACACCCAGCAAAGTCTCGAACTGATTGCCTTCTTTGAAGCCCCTGACCAGTTTCTCGATGGACTGAGGCTGATCACCGGTGGGTTGGTATTCGGAGTGTAATTTGAAGATTTGTTGTGAATTTTGCACAAAAGCACCTCCTGATTTTTATATCAAAAAAGTTCGTCTATCAGGCATAAATTCGTCGAAACACATTTCCTGATTTTAGCCGAATATGCCTCTCGACGAATTTTGTTCACCACCTGATATTTTATAGACTGATAAAAAGTAGTAAAACTGACGTGGACGAATAACACTCAAATGTAAGAGATATTATATCATGGAAATTTGAAATTGTATATATGATACGAACATTAGTTCTTCAAAATTCATCTACATTTATCATTGTATCCAGAACAATTTCTGTATCATGCTCCTTCTTTTTCGGTAAAGCTTCTTCTATATAAGAGCTGGATCTCCATTCATTTTATATATCATCCCACAAAAAAAAGCACAGAACAAGTCGAATATCTGTTCTGTACTCTCTCTGTTCTGTACTCCGTCTTTTCAATATTATGCCAGTAGTTCTTTTTCCGTTTTAAGGATACCGAGAATCATGGCATCCCTGGTTTTCTCCTCGTTGACAAAATCGGATTCCTGGTATTCATAAAATCCTTTCCCGGTAGAAATTCCATTGTTTCCAGTTTCCACCAATTCATTCAGAAGATGATTTTCATCTTTTTCATCATCAAGGTCGGAATATAGATATTTTGCCACGGAATTGAACACGGAAAGTCCGCCCAGATCCGCAATCTTGAATGGTCCTGAGCAGGTATAGCGCAGACCGTTTCCGTATTTGATCGTACGGTCAATATCTTCCGGATCTGCTACACCCTGCTCTACCAGATAGGTTGCTTCACGAAGCAGTGCAAACTGAAGTCGGTTAGACAGGAAACCTTTTACATCTTTCTTCAGGAGTACTGGCTCTTTTCCCATCTCTTTAAAAAGAGTATAGAGAGTTTCGCATACTGTCTGCTCTGTTTTATCTCCCTTTGTGATCTCCACCAGCGGAATGATATGCGGTGGGTTGAGAAAATGTGTTCCACAGAATCTCTCCGGGAATTTCACAAATTCACTGAGCTGATTTACTGAGATTGCTGATGTATTGCTCGCCAGGATCGTATCCTGTGGTACAAGCTCTGATACTTCCTCATAAAAGTTTTTCTTCAGATCCATGATCTCTGGGATTGCTTCGATGACCAGATCTGTATCTTCAAAGCATTTCTTGTCTGTTGTAAACTGGATCTTCTCTTTGATCTCATCTGCTTTCTGTCTGGTCATGCATCCGTTTTCGACCAGTGTTGCCAGGCTTTTCTCAATAACCCTTCCAGCTTTCTCGAAATCTTTCTCCGCCACACTGTAAAGCACTGTTTCTATTTCATACTCCGGAAACATCAGGCTAATTCCTGCTCCCATAAGTCCGCCTCCGGCTACAACTACTTTTTTTATTGTTTTTTTCATAGGTCTACCTCCTGATTTTTTTTCATGCGTGTCTGTGGGATTGTTGTTGCATCCAAGATAAACCTTATTTCAGAATGAGAGTCAACCCTGTTTTTTACAGTATTTTTATATTGTTTTTGTGTATAATTCCATTTTTAATGCTTCATCATCCGATATTTTGTACAGGTATACATCCCGTTTTTCCCTTGACTCTATCCTAAGGACAGATTATATAATTATTGCATAACAAAGTATCTCAACCAACAAAGGAAGTGATCCCCATGACATTAGAAGAAGAAATCCGGGAGCTGATCTGCACAATGGTAAAAAATCATCCAAAATCTGCCTATTACCGCGAGCCGGTCATCGGTTTTGCCAGTGCTTCCGATCCGCTTTATGATCAGCTGGATGAACTGATCGGAAATCCACAGATACATCCCCAAGATATGCTGAATGATGCCCGGACCGTGGTCGTTCTGTTTCTCCCCTATTCAGAAGTAATCTATAAGGATATCAAGGGCGAGCGAAAAACCTCCAGTGTCTGGTCAGATGCTTATATGCATACCAATGAATTGCTGGATAATATCATGCGGCAGGTTCAGAACCTGCTGGAATCGAAAGGTTATCACAGTGTCACAGAGCCACCCACTGAAAATTTTGACCACGTAACAAAAACTGCCCGGTGGGGGCATAAATCCAATGCCGTGATCGCAGGAATCGGAACCTTTGGTCTGAACCATCTGCTCATCACCAAAAGAGGCTGTCTGGGACGAATGAACAGTCTTGTCACAGACGCGGATATTCCCCCGACCAGGCGTACAGACCATCAGTACTGTCTTTTTCATCAGAACGGAAAATGTAAGGTATGCACCATGAATTGCCCTTCCGGTGCTATTTCTCCTGATGGGACTATTGATAAGAAACGCTGTGATGCTTATCTTGAAGGAAAAAATATCCACGACTGGCAGCAGGGATGCCCTCAGTGTTCCCTGGGGCCTTGTGCACTAAAAGGATTTTGACTGAACTTAGGAGGATGCTTATGAGTGTTTATACAGAGGCAGAACATGCCCTTGCCCTTACAGATACCCTATACTGGATTGACCATCCGCCGATCACATCCATACAACGGTATCTTTTCGGCCGTTATCATTACAGATTGAAGGATTTTAATGAAGCTTTCCACTATTTCACTCTTGCCCTGTCTGGCGATATCAAGCAGGCATGGTTCGATATCGGCGAATGCCTTCGCCTGGAACTGGTCGATTCTGATATTTCATCCATTTTTATCTCCAGCTGTCAGCAAAATTTCAGCAGCAGTAATATTTCTGATACACAAATCACGGAACTTTGCTATAGAAATGCATGGAAGTATTATTCCACCGAAACCCGTGAAAATCCTCTGCTTCCCCAGGGGGAATCTTTGTTCCGGCGTGGTTTTCTCCTCCGGTATGGTCTTGGAACAGAGGCAAATCCAGAGCATGCATATCATCTATTCTCTGATGTAACTGAGTTCCATGCCTCTCTGACACCCCATGATTTTGATATCTGCTGTGATTACTCCGATGCCAGTACCTCCGATGGCGGTACTCAGGTTTCTTCTCCCATTGATGTCTGCAGACTTCCCGTCGGAGCTGCATTATTTGAGATAGCAATGTATCATTCCGGTGACGATCAGCGCAGCCTGCTGAAAAGAGCCTATGATTTTCATTTCGAAGAGGCCCTTTTTTACGATTACCAGCATTGTGGAAAAGCCTATGCGGATTATGAATACCAGGATGATATCCGGGAGCTCTTCAGTTTCCGCATCGGCCAGTATACGCGCATCCATGATGTAAATCCATCCGCCAAGGCACTGGATCGCCTGGCATGTATGTATGAGAACGGCTATCCTGGTGATAATGAAGAACGAAGAAAAGCTTTCGCCATGAAGGCTGTTCCTTTGCGGAAGAAAATCGAGGTGCTGAAAATTGGCTGAAAACAAGCTTTATTCCATCGGTGAAACCTCCAACATCACCGGTGTCTCTATTCAGACCCTGCGCAATTATTCAAATGACGGACTGATCACCCCTGCCTATGTTGATCCCCAGAGCGGATATCGTTATTTCGCATTTCAGCAATTTCATATCATCGACCGGATCAAATATCTGCGCAGCCTTGATCTGCCGTTGCCTCAGATCCGTGAACTGATCTCCTCCGGTTCTCCTGCCGCTATTGCAGAATATCTCTCCGTTCAGGCTGAGAATCTGCAGCAGCAAATTATGCTTCTTGAAAAGAAGAAAAACGACCTGGAGTGGTATTCCAACTATTTCAGATACTATACAGAGACTGCGGATCATCATGAATCATATATCAGACATCTAAAGCAGCGAATCATCCTCGGCACAGAAATTTCTTCCCTTCCTGTCAACATTGAAAGTACAGAAGTTCAGCTTACCCGACTCAAAACAGAATATGCACGTTACGGTGCCAGCTACTTGCGCCAGTTCGGATATCTTCTCCCCTATCGAGCCGTTCTGGAAAAGAAATGGGAACCGTACAGGCATTTTATCTACCTTGCACAGCTCCCATCCCAATACAACGAGGCGGATATCACGATTCTCCCGGAAGGCGATTATTTCTGCTGCACTTTCCGGCTACATCATCTTTGTGAAATTGATCTTGCCCCCTTGAACAGAATTTTTTCCGTCCATAAGCAGCCGCCTTTTGTCATTGCAAATGAATATGAGGATAATCTTGAGGATTTCCGGTATTGTCCTTATGAGTTGCAGTTTCTCATCGAACCTCTGTCCGTTTGAAGGGCTTCATATGGTATTCATGCATGAACTAAGCTTTCTTTACTAGCCATTCTTTGTTCACTGTAACAGTATCTCTGCCAGCACCTTCGGCTCTACATTACCTCCAGAGACAATACATACATTCTTTTTCCCACTGTAGGCGCGGCCAGAAAGAAGCCCTGCAAGTGCAGTCGCTCCGGATGGTTCTGCCAGCATCTTTGTTCTTTGCAGAATCACTCTGGTGGCTTCTTTGATCTCTTCTTCTGAAACTGTGATCATATCATCCACATAATGGCTTACGATTTCGTACGGAAGTACACAGGGCGAAATCCCTCCAAGACCGTCTGCAACCGATGGAATACGCCTGATTGTCTGGATTTTCCCTGAATGAAAGGACTGATACATTGCATTCATATGTTTCGGTTCTACTCCGATCACCCTGGTCTTTGGCGAGGTTTGTTTTACAGCTATGGCAATCCCGGCGATCATCCCTCCGCCGCCTACCGGAACATATATGGTATCCGCATCCGGCAGACTCTTAATCACTTCCAGTCCCAATGTTCCCTGCCCTGCGATCAGGCTTTCATCCTCTCCGGGATCAATATAATCGCAGCCATATTCCCGGCTGATCTCCAGTGCTCTTTCATAAGTCTCTTTCCATGCGCTGCCCGCTATCACTATCTCTGTCCCATATCTGCGGCTGCATTCCTGCTTGATCTGAGTCGTATACTTCGGCATGACCAGCCATGATTTAATCCCCAGCATTGATGCCGCATATCCTACAGCCTGAGAATGATTTCCCGTGGACGCACATACAACTCCTTTTTTCTTTTGTTCTTCCGACAGAGTACTGATATGATTAAATGCACCTCTCACCTTAAAAGAACCCGTTTTCTGGAGGTTTTCACATTTCAGATAAATTTCTGTTCCGGCAATCGCAGAAATTGATTCCGATCTGATCAGTGGAGTTGCGTGTATCAGTTTCTTTTGAATGCAGGTGTCAATCACTTCTTTTGCCCTCTGTACTTCTTCTATTCCAATCATAACTCTATCTCCAGACCAATCTTTTTCTCTTTGCTGATCCGGATAGCTGTATCGGCTGTAAGCAGATCCTGGATGGCTATTCCTGTACTGTCAAATATTGTAATTTCTTCTTCATTTCTTCTTCCTGGATGTTCCCCTGCGATGGCCTTTCCGATTTCTGTAATCTGCTCTTTTTGAATCAGAGACTTTTTGTATGCGACCTTGCATTCCCCTACGGTTGTCACCTGTTCGATATCATCGGCAAACAGGGAAGCTCTGGCAATCAGTCTTTCATCTATCTCCTGTTTTACCGGCATATCTGCGCCCATACAGGAGAGATGTGTTCCCGGCTTGATCCACTCTGACTGTATCACTGCTTCTCTGGCATTGGTAGCTGTGATAATGATATCTGCCTGTTCACAGGCTTTCTGCACGGATGCTTCAGATACAAACTCTATATCTGTTTTTTTCATCATCTCATCATAATGAGGTGTTCCCTTATACAGAGAGATGAACTCATCTTCCAGTTGTTTCTTTATATTTCCTGCCAGCTGTTCTGCTTTTTCGTGATGACGTGGATTACAGATGATCACTTTTTCTATTTCTTCCATTACTTCCAGGGTCGCTGCAATCTGTGCCGGGACGATTCTTCCAGCTCCGAGAATCATCAGAACCTTTGAATCCTTTCTGGCCAGATATGCGGCTCCAATCCCTCCAGCTGCCCCGGTACGGATTCGCGTGATATAAACACCATCCACAATTCCCTGCACCAGTCCATGATGTAGATCATAAACAACGATCATCCCGTTGCTTCTCGGAAGTCCGAGACTTACATTCTCCGGAAATCCACACACAAGCTTCAGACCAAATATATCTGTGCCTGAACACTCGCCACTTTTTATGTCAAATTCTCCGCCGTTTTCATACATTTTGCAGATCAGCGGATAGACCTCTGCCTGACTGTGGCTTTTGTAAAAGAATGCTTTTTTTACAGCTTCGATCACGCTCTGCATATCAAGTACTGAGACAATTTCCTGCTGATTTAAAACTCTGATTTTTCCCATATCCTGGACCTCCACTTTCTCACTGTGCTTCTGGAATTCCATTTCTTTGCTTTATGATATATCACTGTACAGGTATATCATAAAGTCTAAAATAACTTTAGAGTCAAGCAGAGTTTTTCGTTTTTTTATTCTTTTTCCAGTAGAATCTGCACCTCATAAGGGCAGTGATGATACTCTATCAGGTTATCTTCATATTCATTGGCTATGACATATGCCGTTTTTTTGTATTTTTTCATGTATTTTTTGTACTCATTGACATCCCATTCTCCAGCGCATATTCTTGACCGGAAGCAGAGATAGGTTCCTGCCGGAAGTTCCATGATATTGGGATGGTCGAAGAGTTTATCCTTCAGATATACGAAATATTTCTGTGGCTTGAATTCTCCTCTGAAAAGTGCATCAAAATCAGCCAGATATCCATACTGTCTTCTGAAATGTGTCTGATTTAAGCCCTCACTGTTCTTCAGGGAAGCAAGCCTTGTTTCTACAGATTCTACATCATCCCCCTCTTCATATCCCACTGTTAGGATATATCTCTTATCAAGCTGGACAAGATAGGGAACATTGTCGAAATCATATTGTTTCAGATAGGAGAAGTATTTCTGATACCATACGATATCTTCATACATCTCATTAATCCGATCCCTTTCAGCTTCAATCCTTTTTTTCTGTTTATCCAGAAGTTCCTGCATTTTATCTACAGTTCCTTCCTTCAGGATTTCCTGGATATCCGGCAGCGGCATATCCAGACTTCTCAGATAACGGATTCTATCTATATAATGGAACTGCTCAAAGGAATAATATCGGTATCCGCTTTCCTGATCTACCACATAAGGAGTCAGCAGACCGGCATTGGAGTAATTTCGCAGCTGCTGCACAGATATTCCCATCATTCTTGCTGTTTCACCTATTGAATATAAATGCTTTTCTGTTGTTTTTTCCATTTGTCTGTCACCTCATCCTTTCTGTAGTATATCAACGGGAAAAAGCGGACCCCAAATCAGTCCGCTTCCTGAAACGTTATTCAACTTCAAATCTCTCCCTGACCAGCTCTGTCAGATACTGTGCAGTTCCTTCCACACCAAGCATTCCACTGTCTATCAGAATATCTTTATAATTCACATCTGCCGGTGCATATCCTGCATAATGTCTGTGATATGCATCCCTGGCCTTATCCACCTCACGTATCATACGTCTGGCTGATTCTTCTGTCATCTTTAAGGTTTCCACACAGTTTTTCAGACGTTGGTCATACGATGCGTAAATATAAATTCTCAGATGATTCTTCACACTCTCCAAAATATAGTCCGCACATCTCCCTACTATGATACAGTTTCCTTTATCTGCAATGTTTAGAATAATTTCCCTCTGCGTATTAAATACATCATGCTGCATCCGGATGCCGCTTTGTCCCAATGGGAACATCATCTGAAACAGCCCATTGGATATCGTTTCATCCGCATCACTGATAGCAGATACCGGAAGCTTCAGTTTTTTTGCTGCAGCATCTACGATATCTCTGTCGTAATATTCAATTCCAAGGATTTCAGCCATCCTTCCAGCAATCGGACGGCCCAGGCTTCCAAACTGCCTTGCAATCGTTATCACATATTTACTCATCTTCTTCACCCACTCCTGTTACAAACTCTTATTTACGTCTTGTATATTTTCCATTTTTCTTTTCCACATAATCCAGGGCAAACTGACAGATTGTACAGATCACAAAGTAAATGATCGCCGCTACAATGTATGCTTCCAGAAACTTGGATGAACGGCCTGCAACAATCTTGGCACGACCCAGGATCTCCGGGATCGCAACAGCGAACGCAAGGGAAGCATCCTTGATCAGTCCGATGAACTGGTTTCCGATATTCGGCAATGCTGTAGAAAACGCCTGCGGAAGTACGATTCTTATAAGCCCCTGGTTTGTTGTCATTCCCACTGAATAACAGGCCTCAAGCTGTCCCGGATCAACAGCCTGGATACAGCTTCGAAACATCTCAGACATATAGGAACCAGTATATAATGAGAAACAGAAAAACATAAAGTAAATAGCCGGAATACTGTTAATGCTCACATTCGTACCGCATTTATAATTTACCCACTCCAGAAGTCTCGGGATTCCATAGTAGGTTACAAGAATCTGCACCATCAGAGGAGTACCACGGATAATCGCGATATAAATACCGGAAATCTGCTTCAGTACCGGAATCTTAAAGATACGGATCAAGGCGGTTAAAAGTCCAAGAATGCTTCCAAGGATCAGTGCCACAACAGCGATCAGCAATGCATAGGGAATACCTTTCATAATTTCCGGCAGGCACTGCCACATATATTGAATATCTAATGCTCTCATCTCTCGTCACTCCTACTCTTTTATTTTTTTCAGGAATTGTTTTGTACGTTCGTTCTGCGGATGATCGATCACCTGCTCCGGTGTTCCCTGTTCCACAACTACACCTCCGTCCATGAATACAACCTTGGAGGCTACATCATGAGCAAAAGAAATCTCATGGGTAACAACAATCATGGTAATTCCGGTTTCCGCAATCTCTTTCATCGTTTCCAGTACTTCTCCTACAAGTTCCGGGTCAAGAGCTGAAGTTGGCTCGTCAAAGAGGATAACATCCGGCTGCAGCACGAGAGCTCTGGCGATACCTGCTCTCTGCTGCTGGCCTCCGGACATCTGGATCGGATAGTAATCAAGCCTCTCTCCAAGCCCGACTTTTTCAAGCATTGCCTTGCTTCTTTCGTATGCTTTCTGTTTGCTGACCTTCTGAACGATCGTAAGGCCTTCCATGACATTCTGGACCACAGTTTTGTTTTTGAAAAGGTTGTAATTCTGGAATACCATCGCTGTCTTTTTTCTGAGCTCCAGAACTTCCTTTTTTGTTCCTTCTTTACAGGGAACTGTGAAACCATTAACACAGATTGTGCCCGCATCTCCTCTTTCCAGAAAGTTAATGCATCTGAGGAATGTGGTCTTTCCTGAGCCACTGGGTCCCAGGATTGCCACTACCTCTCCTTTCTTTACTTCCAGGTCAACACCTTTCAGTACTTCAAGGTCTCCGAAAGATTTATGTACCTGCGAACATTTCACCATTACTTCGCTCATCAGAGTCATCTCCTTTACCGTCTTTTATTCTTTCTTGTTA
>CAVBPN010000228.1:0-15772 GCA_963597235.1 bacterium | reverse complement strand
AGACAGAAGGATGATGGCGATGGCATTCACAAGACTGGATTTTTTTCGGCTCCAGTCGGTAAGCTCCATACCGCAGGAAATAATATTTTCAAATACAGCCAGGATAGTAGAGAAAGCTGCAAATGACATAAAGATAAAGAACAGGCTTCCCCACAGTCTTCCAAGCGGAATGTGGTTGAAAATATTTGGCAGTGTGATGAAGATCAGGCTCGGTCCAGAAGTCTGGTCAACATTAAATGTGAAACATGCCGGGAAAATGATCAGTCCTGATGCGATCGCAACAAAAGTATCCAGAACAGCAATGTTCACAGACTCGCCAAGCAGGGCATGATCTTTGCCAATGTAGCTTCCGAAAATAGCCATAGCACCGATACCAAGGCTAAGAGTAAAGAAAGCCTGGTTCATAGCACCGGTGATAGTAGAAATAATACCGATCTCTTTCATACGCTCGAAATCCGGGATCAGGTAAAATTTCAGACCTTCTTTTGCACCTTCCATGGTAAAACTGTTGATCGCCAGAACAACCATGATCACCAGAAGGGAGATCATCATAATCTTGGTAACTTTTTCAAGGCCGTTCTGAAGACCGCGGGAGCAGACAAAAACACCTGCGATAACAACAACGATCATCCAGAATCCCATAGTAACAGGCTGGCCAAGCATGTTGGTAAACTGTCCTGCAACACCATCGGAATCAAGTCCCTGGAATTTACCGGTAGCTGTCATATAGAAGTAGTTCAGCATCCAGCCGGTAACAGTGGTGTAAAACATCATCAGAAGATAGCATCCGATCAGGGTGATATATCCGTGGATATGCCATTTCTGGCCTGGTTTTTCCAGTGCGTAGTATGCTTTGACAGGACTCTTCTGGCTGGCACGTCCAACCGAAAACTCCATGGTCATAACAGGAAGTCCAAGAAGAGCCAGGAAGATCAGGTAAAACAGTACGAATGCACCGCCGCCGCCCTGTCCGGCCATGTAAGGGAACTTCCAGACATTTCCGATTCCGATGGCACAGCCTGCGGAAATCAGAATGAATCCCAGACGGGATCCGAGTTTCTCTCTCTCTTTCATAATTCACCTCATATAAATATGTATGGATCTGCAGTCGGTAATTTCAAGGAGTCCGACATGCCGGTTTGTGCCGGCAAAATATTGTTTCATGGCAGCAGGGATACCGATTTGCTCCTCCCATAGCTGTCGCTTGGTTTCTTTCAAGTAATATGCTAAAGCCACGAAGCTAATTTTATCATATTTCGGAATATTGCACAATAAAAAGAACTTATGAGATCGCTTATAAAGTAGGCTTCAGAGCTGTTCGGATCGGTGTGAGCCGTTATACAGACGAGCTGGAAGTAACTGCTTTTGAGAAAGACGGCCAGGTGACGGTTGTGATCCTGAACCGCACCGGAAAGAGGATTCCGGCATATCTTCGCGTAGGCGATCAGTGTGCAGAACTTTCTGTGAAAACGGAATCGGTCAGCACAGCTGTTATGGAGAGTGGGGAGTAAAAACGGGGTGCTGGCTTCCTTGTGGAAAAAACTTCTTCGTGGTATACTGGACGCAGATGGTCACGCGCAGAGCGGAATACGAAAGTCTGTTTTGTGCCTGATATAAGCGGAACAGCATATCTGCCAGAAAATATGCGGAGGATTTTTACGGAAAGGATCGTGGATCATGCGGTTAGAGAAAGTACAGGATGCCCTGAATAAGAAAAATATCAAATTCGAATACACAGAGGAGGACGGCTGCGGAAGCCTGGATTTCATGTTCCGTGGACTGAAATTCCATGTATGGGAATATGAAGATAATGGATGGGGTGCTGAGACCAATATTTATGCGGCTGGAAGAAGTGAGGATATTGATGGGGATTATGAAGAGAAGATTTCCAAGGAGATCCTTTCCTGGCCGGATATGATCAATAACTGAGAAACTCCTGAACAGACAAGATAAAGAATGTTCTGTTCAGGAGTTTTTTTATCTTATTCGAATTTGGTGACTTTGATCTCATCTTGAAATCCGTTCGTATAATGCAGTTCATAATCCTCTGTGATAAACACAGCCTGCACGCCTTTTTTCTCTGCAAATTTCAGCCCGTCCTCAAGGCCAAGGGCGAAACAGGTGGTGCTTAAGGCATCGCCGTCCACAGACTGGTCGGAGATGATCGTCACAGAGATCAGGCCATTATCATATGGATAACCTGTTTTCGGATTCAGGATATGATGGTATAATTTTCCGTCCTGTTTAAAGCATCGTTCGTAGATCCCGGAAGATACAACGGATTTTCCGGTGATATCCATAACAGCCTCAGTTTCGTTACGGTCTGCAAAGGGCTTCTGGATGCCTACTTTGAAAGATGTGCCGTCAGGTTTTGAGCCGATGCAGAGGACGTTCCCGCCAAGGTTGATGATGGCACTGTTTACGCCTTTTTTTACAAGAAAATCTTTCAGGCGGTCTGCAATATAGCCCTTGGCAATGGCACCTACATCGAACTGGATGTCATCAGAAGGAAGTGTGATATCCTGACCATCAATGGTGATGCCATCGGAGCTGCACTGCGGGAGGGCGTTTTGGATATCTGTATCATCTGGCACTTTCGGGTTCTCTGCTGTGAAATCCCAGAGAGAGGTTAAAGGAGCAATGGCAATGTCAAAAGTGCCGTTAGATTCCTTGGTAATAGAAAGGCCTTTGGAAAGCAGGGCGGCAAGGTCTTCGGATATGTGCCAGGTGTTGGTTGTATTGCTGACAGGTGTACCCTCGCGGTGATTTAATTTATAAAGTTCACTCTCCTCATTAGTCCGGCTGAAGATCAGCTCATACTTATCGCACAGTGCCAGACAGTCATCCAGGAGGGATTTATCCTGGGAATCGTAAATGGTGATCTGTACTGTTGTATTCAATTTGATACTGCTGATGCTGATAGGCTCCTTCCCGGTGGAAGTACTGATGTCAGTGGTATTCTGGCAGCCTGTGAGAAGGAGTATGGGACAGACGAGAGCTGTGCACAATATTAAATAGAAGAAACGCAGTTGAAAACGATGTTTTTTTAAATACAGATATATAGTTGACATAATGTTACTCCTAAAATAAATGATAATGGATCAGATGCTTTATTATACCACGCATTCCGGAAACCAGAAAGGCTGTGATGATGCGCGCAAAAATCATTGTATTTTGCAATAATATAAGATATAATTTCTCCGAAAAAAGAACATATTCGATATGGATCAAAATGACTGACTATAATTTTTACAGATAAAAAGGAGATTTTTTTATGATAAAAGTAATTGCCAGTGATATGGACGGTACACTTCTTGGAGATGATCACAGAATTGCATCGGAGACACTTGCAGCAGTGAAACGGGTCTGTGACGCAGGGATCCGTTTTATGGTGGCAACAGGACGAAACTTTCCGGGAGCAATGGAAGAGCTGAGGGGAACAGACCTGACCTGTGATTATGTGGTAAGCAGCGGCGCAGAAGTCCGCAATCCGCAGCAGGAAGTTGTAAAGAGCACGCCGATCAACATAGATCTGTGTGAAGAAGTTTATAATACAGCAAAAGAATATCCGGTATCTGTAGCTTTTTTTACAGATCGTTACGATTACCGCCTTGGAACGAAAAAAGAGATCGAGGATGGAATCATCCAGCAGATACGGCTTTTCAGTATGGATAAAAACAGCAGTGAGGAAACCGTAAGAAAATCTCCGCAGTACCGCAGGCTTGCGGGAAACACAAAAGCGATAACCGATATCCGCTCTCTGGAAAGCAGCGGAGCACCGGTATATAAGATCTTTGTTTTTGCGGAAGATGTAAATGCACTGAATGAGCTTAGTGACGAATTAAGAAAAAATCCGGCCCTTGCAGTCGCATCGTCATTTATCTATAATCAGGAGATCACAGCAGTAGAAGCACAGAAAGGCCCGGTGCTGAAAGAATATATCGAGTCTCTGGGCTATACTATGGATGAAGTGATGGTACTTGGCGACAGCCTTAATGATTATTCCATGATCTCCATGGATTTTGGCGCAACCGTTGCTATGGGAAACGCAGTTCCGGAGATCAAAGAAGCAGCGAAATATATCACAAAATCCAATAATGATTTCGGCGTGGCCTATGCAATCGATGAACTTCTGAAAAAACAGGGAAAATAAAGTTTTTCCCCTTTTGGAAAAGCAGTATATATATTATAATGGAACAAGAAAAACACAGATAAAGAGAGGAAATCACGATGGAAAAAATGGAAAACGTTTATATTATGGATCACCCGCTGATCAAACACAAAATTTCAATGCTCCGCGATAAAAATACAGGAACAAACGAGTTCCGTAAACTGGTAGAGGAGATCGGTATCCTGATGGGATATGAGGCACTTCGCGATCTTCCTACAGAGGAAGTAGAAGTTGAGACACCGATCGAGACATGCAAGACACCGATGATCGCAGGTAAGAAGCTGGCAATCATCCCTGTTCTCCGTGCAGGCCTTGGAATGGTAAACAGTATCCTGACACTGGTACCATCTGCTAAAGTTGGACATGTAGGACTGTACCGTGATCCTGTAACACATGAGCCGCACGAGTACTACTGTAAACTTCCGGAGTCCATCGATGAGCGTATTGCCGTGATCGTTGACCCGATGCTTGCAACAGGTGGTTCCGGCGAGGCTGCCATCGATTTCGTTAAGAAACAGGGCGGAAAGAACATCAAATTCATGTGCATCATTGCAGCACCGGAAGGACTGAAACGTCTTCACGAGGCACATCCGGATGTACAGATCTACTGTGGTTCTCTCGACAGAGAACTCAACGAGAACGCATACATCTGCCCGGGACTTGGCGATGCAGGAGATCGTATTTTCGGTACAAAATAAAATGATACCGGGAACAATCCGTAATATTTGGAAAAACTTCAAAAAATACTTGACACACCCGGCACTGTTATGGTATTGTACCTAAGAACGCTGCCGAAGACAGTAGGTGCCGTAAGGCATAAGGATCAAAACGCCTACCGAGGACTAAGTATTCTATTTAAGATTACAGAGACCTTACTGTCATGCAGTAAGGCTTTTTTTTATGTTTTGACGCGGCGGTATAAATCTATAAGGAGGTGTACCATTTATGGCAAAAGTAGAACTGAAACAACCAATCGTAGAAGAAATCTCAAACAGCATTAAAGACGCACAGGCAGTAGTACTTGTTAACTACAGTGGTCTTACAGTTGAACAGGATACAATTCTGCGTAAAGAGTTAAGAGAAGCTGGTGTTCAGTATAAAGTTTACAAAAACACAATGATGAAACGTGCATTTGCAGGTACTGATTGTGAAGAACTCAGCCAGCATCTGGAAGGAACTAACGCTCTTGCAATTTCCACAACAGACGCTACAGCACCGGCAAGAATCCTTGCTAAATATGCAAAACAGTTCCCAGCTCTTGAGCTGATCGCAGGTGTAGTTGAAGGAAACTACAACGATCAGGCAGGAATCCAGGCTCTGTCCCAGGTTCCGTCCAGAGAAGAACTTCTTGGAAAACTTCTTGGAAGTATCCAGTCTCCTATCGCAAACTTCGCTCGTGTGCTTAATCAGATCGCAGAGGCACAGGGTGGTGCTGATACAGAGGCAGCCGCTGAGTAAATCCCGGCATTATTAAAAACAAATCTTAAAAAATGGAGGAAAATTAAAATGGCAAAATTAACAACAGAAGAATTTATTGCAGCAATCAAAGAATTATCTGTATTAGAATTAAATGAACTCGTAAAAGCTTGCGAAGAAGAATTTGGTGTATCCGCAGCAGCAGGTGTTGTAGTAGCAGCAGCTGGAGCAGCTGGAGAAGCAGCTGAAGAAAAAGATGAGTTCGACGTAGAACTTACAGAAGTTGGACCGAACAAAGTAAAAGTTATCAAAGTTGTTCGTGAAGTTACCGGTCTTGGACTGAAAGAAGCTAAAGCAGTAGTTGACGGTGCTCCGAAGGTTGTTAAAGAAGGCGCATCCAAAGCAGAGGCTGAAGACATCAAAACAAAACTTGAAGCAGAAGGCGCTAAGATCACTCTTAAATAATTCTGTTAAAGATGAAAGTGATATAGGGACACCTCACGGTGTCCCTATATTTTTGCGTAAAAATATAAAAACTGGTTGACAGGTTGACAAGCCTATGCTATAGTGAAGAATGCTATATTATGGCAAGGATATGCCTGTTTATCTCAAACCGTAAACAGGAGCATGTTGTAAAATAAATAAAAAAACAGGGGTGAAACGTCAATGGAAAAAAACAGAATTCGTTCTGTAAAAACTGGAAAAAGCATGCGCATGAGCTACCAGAGACAAAAAGAAGTTCTGGAAATGCCGAATTTGATTGAAGTCCAGAAAGATTCCTATAAGTGGTTTCTCGATGAGGGCCTCAAAGAAGTGTTTGATGATATTTCTCCGATCGCGGATTATGGCGGAAAGTTTAGCCTGGAATTCATCGATTTCACGTATGACGCTAAAGATGCAAAATATACCATCGCACAGTGTAAAGAACGTGACGTAACTTACGCGGCACCTTTGAAGGTTCGCGTGCGACTGATCAATAAAGAAACAGAGGAAATCAACGAACACGAGATCTTCATGGGAGATCTTCCGTTAATGACAGAAACAGGTACTTTTGTTATCAACGGTGCTGAGCGTGTTATCGTCAGCCAGCTGGTACGTTCCCCTGGAATCTACTATGCGATTGCACATGATAAACTTGGTAAGAGACTGTTTTCCAGTACTGTTATTCCTAACAGAGGTGCATGGCTGGAATATGAGACAGATTCCAATGATGTGTTCTATGTACGTGTGGACAGAACCCGTAAGGTTCCGATCACTGTGCTGATTCGTGCCCTTGGTATCGGCACCAATGCAGAAATCGTAGAATTATTCGGTGAAGAGCCGAAGATCCTTGCAAGTTTTACCAAGGATACATCTACCAATTATCAGGAAGGTCTTCTTGAACTGTATAAGAAGATCCGTCCGGGTGAGCCGCTCGCAGTAGAAAGCGCTGAGAGCCTTATCATGGCTATGTTCTTCGATCCAAGAAGATATGACCTTGCCAAGGTCGGCCGTTATAAATTTAATAAGAAACTTCACTTTAATAAACGTATTGTCGGACATAAACTCGGTGAAGCTGTTGTTGATCCGTCTACAGGAGAAATCCTTGCAGAAGAGGGAGCAAACGTAACAATCGAGCTTGCTGATAAGATTCAGAATGCAGCAGTACCGTTCGTATGGATTCAGGGTGAAGAACGTAAGATTAAAGTTCTTTCCAGTATGATGGTTGACATCACTGCGCATGTTGACCTTGACTGTGATCCGAAAGACTTAGGTGTTACAGAATTAGTATTCTATCCGGTACTCGAAAAAATCCTGGAAGAAAATGATAATCTCGAAGATATCAAAGCTGCTATCAAGAGAGATATCCATGATCTTATTCCGAAGCATATCACAAAAGAAGATATTCTTGCTTCCATTAACTATAATATGCATCTGGAATACGGAATCGGAAACGATGATGATATCGATCATCTGGGTAACCGTCGTATCCGTTCTGTTGGTGAACTTCTTCAGAACCAGTACCGTATCGGTCTTTCCAGACTGGAAAGAGTTGTACGTGAACGTATGACAACTCAGGACACAGAGAGCATTTCTCCGCAGTCCCTGATCAATATTAAACCAGTAACTGCAGCAGTTAAGGAGTTCTTCGGTTCTTCCCAGCTGTCACAGTTCATGGATCAGAACAACCCTCTTGGTGAGCTGACTCATAAGAGACGTCTTTCTGCCCTGGGACCTGGCGGTCTGTCACGAGACAGAGCCGGATTCGAGGTACGAGATGTCCATTACTCTCACTATGGACGTATGTGCCCGGTTGAGACCCCTGAAGGTCCTAACATCGGTCTGATCAACTCTCTCGCATCTTATGCAAGAATTAATGAATACGGATTTATCGAAGCTCCATACCGTAGAATCGATAAAACTGATCCGACAAACCCGATCGTAACAGACGAAGTTGTATATATGACAGCAGATGAGGAAGATAACTATCATGTAGCACAGGCGAATGAGCCGCTGGATGAAGAAGGACACTTCCTCCATAAGAATGTATCCGGTCGTTTCCGTGAAGAAACTCAGGAATATGAAAAACGTATGTTTGACTACATGGACGTATCTCCTAAAATGGTATTCTCTGTAGCTACAGCGCTTATCCCATTCCTTCAGAACGACGATGCTAACCGTGCACTGATGGGATCCAATATGCAGCGCCAGGCCGTTCCGCTTCTTACAACAGAAGCTCCTGTAGTAGGAACCGGTATGGAAACAAAAGCAGCTGTTGACTCCGGTGTATGTGTTCTGGCTAAGAAGTCCGGTACCGTTCTTCGTTCCACATCTACAGATATCAGCATCAAGAACGATGATGGAACAAAAGATGATTATCATCTGACTAAATTCCTTCGCAGTAACCAGAGTAACTGCTATAACCAGAAGCCGATCGTATTCCAGGGCGAACACGTAGAGGCAGGACAGGTTATCGCAGATGGTCCGTCTACCGCAAACGGAGAACTTGCCCTTGGTAAGAACCCACTGATCGGATTCATGACATGGGAAGGTTATAACTACGAGGATGCCGTTCTGTTAAGTGAAAGACTGGTACAGAACGATGTCTACACTTCTGTTCATATTGAAGAATACGAAGCAGAAGCACGTGATACAAAACTTGGACCGGAAGAGATCACAAGAGATGTTCCGGGTGTCGGCGATGACGCGCTGAAAGATCTGGATGAGCGTGGTATCATCCGTATCGGTGCAGAAGTTCGTGCCGGTGATATTCTTGTTGGTAAAGTTACTCCTAAGGGAGAAACAGAACTGACTGCAGAAGAGCGTCTTCTGCGTGCAATCTTCGGTGAGAAAGCAAGAGAAGTTCGTGATACTTCCCTTAAAGTTCCTCACGGAGAATATGGTATTATCGTAGATGCCAAAGTATTTACAAGAGAGAATGGCGATGAGCTGTCTCCTGGAGTAAATCAGGCAGTACGTATTTATATTGCTCAGAAACGCAAGATTTCTGTTGGTGACAAGATGGCTGGTCGTCATGGTAACAAGGGTGTTGTTTCCCGTGTACTTCCTGTTGAAGATATGCCATTCCTGCCGAACGGACGTCCGCTGGATATCGTACTGAACCCACTGGGTGTACCTTCCCGTATGAACATCGGTCAGGTCCTTGAGATCCACTTAAGTCTTGCTGCCAAAGCACTTGGATTTAACGTTTCCACACCTGTATTCGATGGTGCAAGCGAAATTGATATCCAGGATACTCTGGAACTGGCAAATGATTATGTAAATATCGAAGATTTTGAAGAATTCCGTGCAAAATATCAGGATACACTTGCTCCTGACGTTATGGAATATCTGGATGAGCACAAAGACCACAGAGAACTGTGGAAGGGTGTTCCGATCTCCAGAGATGGTAAGGTTCAGCTCCGTGACGGACGTACCGGAGAATATTTCGACGGCCGTGTAACTATCGGACACATGCATTACCTGAAACTGCATCATCTGGTTGATGATAAGATCCATGCACGTTCTACAGGTCCTTACTCACTTGTTACACAGCAGCCTCTGGGTGGTAAAGCTCAGTTCGGTGGACAGCGTTTCGGTGAGATGGAGGTTTGGGCTCTGGAGGCATATGGTGCTTCCTACACACTGCAGGAGATCCTGACAGTTAAGTCCGATGACGTTGTTGGTCGTGTTAAGACTTATGAAGCAATCATTAAGGGAGATAATATCCCTGAGCCAGGTATCCCTGAATCATTCAAAGTTCTTCTTAAAGAGCTTCAGTCTTTGGGTCTGGATGTTAAAGTCCTCAAAGATGACAATACAGAAGTACATCTGCTTGAAACAGTAGATTATGGTGATACAGACCTTCGTTCAGTAATCGAAGGCGACAGCAGACATCGCAGAGAAGAAGAGTCCTTCGGAAAACATGGTTACACAAAACAGGAATTCGAAGGTGAAGAACTTGTAGATGTTGAAGAGGATGAGGATGAAGACGATGATTTCATCGACTTTGACGAATCCTATGATGATAACGACAACGAGTAGAAAGGGGAAAGAATACATGGCAGAATCAACCACAACAAATGAAACATATCAGCCAATGACTTTCGATGCCATCAAGATCGGACTGGCGTCCCCTGAGAAGATCAGAGAATGGTCCAGAGGTGAGGTAACAAAACCGGAAACCATCAATTACCGTACTCTGAAACCGGAGAAGGACGGACTTTTCTGTGAAAGAATTTTCGGGCCAAGCAAGGACTGGGAGTGCCATTGTGGTAAATATAAAAAAATTCGTTATAAGGGTGTTGTCTGCGACCGATGCGGCGTAGAAGTTACAAAATCATCCGTCAGAAGAGAACGTATGGGACATATCGAGCTTGCTGCTCCGGTATCCCATATCTGGTATTTCAAGGGTATTCCGTCCCGTATGGGTCTGATCCTTGATCTGTCTCCGAGAACATTGGAAAAAGTTTTATACTTTGCTAACTATATCGTACTGGATCCGGCTGACTCCGGACTCCAGTACAAGCAGGTACTTACAGAGAAAGAATATCAGGATGCCCGTGAAGCATACGGATACAATTTCCGTGTAGGTATGGGTGCAGAGTCCATTATGGAACTCCTGAAAGCAATCGACCTTGAAAAAGATGCAGCTGAACTGAAAACTGAACTGGTTGATGCAACTGGCCAGAAACGTGCCAGAATCATCAAGAGACTGGAAGTTGTAGAATCCTTCCGCGAATCCGGTAACCGTCCGGAGTGGATGATCATGACAGCAATTCCGGTTATTCCGCCAGATCTGCGTCCTATGGTACAGCTGGATGGCGGTCGTTTTGCAACATCTGACCTGAATGACCTGTACAGAAGAATCATCAACCGTAACAACCGTCTGAAACGTCTTCTGGAGCTTGGCGCACCGGACATCATCGTTCGTAATGAAAAGCGTATGCTTCAGGAAGCTGTAGATGCCCTTATCGATAACGGCCGTCGTGGCCGTCCGGTGACAGGACCTGGAAACAGAGCTCTGAAATCCCTTTCCGATATGCTGAAAGGTAAATCCGGACGTTTCCGTCAGAACCTGCTCGGTAAACGAGTTGACTACTCCGGACGTTCCGTTATCGTCGTTGGACCGGAGCTGAAGATCTATCAGTGTGGTCTTCCGAAAGAAATGGCTATCGAGCTGTTTAAACCTTTCGTTATGAAAGAACTGGTTGCAAACGGAACTTCTCATAACATTAAGAATGCTAAGAAGATGGTTGAAAAACTTCAGCCGGAAGTCTGGGACGTTCTGGAAGATGTTATCAAAGAACATCCGGTTATGCTGAACCGTGCACCTACACTGCATCGTCTGGGAATCCAGGCATTTGAGCCAATTCTTGTAGAAGGTAAAGCTATCAAACTTCACCCGCTCGTTTGTACCGCGTTCAACGCCGATTTCGATGGTGACCAGATGGCTGTCCATCTTCCACTTTCCCAGGAAGCTCAGGCAGAGTGCCGATTCCTGCTGCTTTCACCGAACAACCTTCTGAAACCTTCTGATGGTGGCCCTGTAGCAGTTCCTTCACAGGATATGGTCCTTGGTATCTACTATCTGACTCAGGAAAGACCTGGAAACCCGGGAGAAGGTAAGTTCTTTAAGAGCGTAAACGAAGCAATCCTTGCTTATGAAAATAAAGTTATTACTCTTCAGTCCAGAATTAAAGTTCGTATCACAAAGACAATGCCTGATGGAACAGAAATGACAGGAATCGTTGAGTCCACACTTGGACGTTTCCTGTTTAATGAGATCCTTCCTCAGGACCTTGGATTTGTAGACAGAAGCGTTCCGGGTAATGAACTTCTTCTTGAAGTTGATTTCCTGGTAGGTAAGAAACAGCTGAAGAAAATCCTGGAAAAAGTTATCAATACACACGGAGCTACCAAGACAGCAGAAGTTCTTGATGATATCAAGGCAACTGGTTACAAGTACTCCACACGTGCAGCGATGACCGTATCCATTTCTGATATGACTGTGCCGCCTCAGAAACCTGAGATGATCCAGAATGCACAGAATATCGTAGACAAGATCACAAAGAACTACAAACGTGGTCTTATTACTGAAGAAGAGCGTTACAAAGAAGTTGTTGAAACATGGAAGAAGACTGACGATGAGCTTACAAAAGCCCTTCTGGATGGCCTTGATAAATACAACAACATCTTCATGATGGCTGACTCCGGTGCCCGTGGTTCTGACAAACAGATCAAACAGCTTGCCGGTATGCGAGGTCTGATGGCCGATACAACTGGTCATACAATCGAACTTCCTATTAAATCAAACTTCCGTGAAGGTCTTGAAGTACTGGAATACTTCATGTCCGCACATGGAGCACGTAAAGGTATGTCCGATACCGCTCTTCGTACAGCCGACTCTGGTTATCTGACCAGACGAATGGTTGATGTATCTCAGGAACTGATTGTTCGTGAAACAGACTGCTGTGAAAACAGACCGGAAATCTCCGGTATGTATGTCAAAGGTTTCATGGATGGAAAAGAGGAGATTGAAAACCTTCAGGAACGTATCACAGGACGTTTTGCCTGCGAGACCATCACAAACAAAGATGGTGAAGTTCTTGTTAAAGCAAACCATATGATCACACCAAGACGTGCTGCACGTATCATGAGTGAAGGTGTAAGCAAGGATGGTGGTCCGATTGAAGAAGTTAAGATCCGTACAATCCTGACCTGTAAGTGTAAAGTTGGTGTCTGCGCGAAATGTTACGGTGCAAACATGGCAACTGGTGAAGCTGTTCAGGTTGGTGAGGCTGTTGGTATTATCGCAGCTCAGTCTATCGGTGAGCCTGGTACACAGCTGACCATGCGTACATTCCATAGTGGTGGTGTAGCCGGTGGAGATATCACACAGGGTCTTCCTCGAGTTGAGGAGCTTTTTGAGGCAAGAAAACCGAAAGGTCTTGCTATCATCACAGAAATTCCTGGTGTTGCTGTTATCAACGATACTAAGAAGAAACGTGAGATCATCGTAACAAATCCGGAGAACGGAGATTCCAAGACATACCTGATTCCTTATGGATCCCGTATCAAGATTACAGACGGACAGGTTCTGGAAGCTGGTGATGAACTTACAGAAGGTAGTGTAAACCCGCATGATATCCTGAGAATTAAAGGTGTTCGTGCAGTTCAGGATTACATGATCCGTGAAGTTCAGCGAGTATATCGTCTCCAGGGTGTAGAAATCAGTGATAAGCATATCGAGGTTCTGGTTCGTCAGATGCTGAAGAAGATCCGTATCGAAGATAACGGAGATACAGATTTCCTTCCGGGAACACTTGTAGATGTTCTTGAATTTGAAGAAGTTAATGAAAATCTTGAAAAAGAAGGAAAGACACCGGCAGAAGGTAAACAGGTAATGCTTGGTATTACTAAGGCTTCTCTGGCAACAGATTCCTTCCTGTCAGCAGCTTCCTTCCAGGAAACAACAAAGGTTCTGACAGAAGCAGCTATCAAAGGTAAAGTTGACCATCTGGTTGGTCTGAAAGAAAACGTTATCATTGGTAAACTGATTCCTGCAGGTACAGGTCTGAAACGTTACAGAGACATCCAGCTGGATACCGGCATGCCGGAAGAAGTACCGGCAATGGAAGAAGAAACCGCAGAAGAGCTTCCGGAAGGTGAAGAAACCATCACACTGGATGAAGCTGATGAGGCTGCAGACGATGAAGTGATCGATGCAGAAGAAGATTCTGAAGATACAGAAGAATAATTTCAGTTACTGTAAACAGTAACATTAAATACAGAGATCCTCTGGCCGCTTTGGTCAGGGGATTTTTGTATATAAAAATATATTTCGGATAACCGGAGTATCTATAATATAAACTGGAAAAATATGAATATTGTATGAAAAAAACTGGAAGAATATCGAAAATTACAGACACGGAATTATTTGCATGCTATAATGAGACCAATTAAGATTTTGGGTTAAATAATAAAGTATTGGAATATATAAAATTACCAGGAAAGGAGGGGGAAGATGGATAAGCAGCTGCCGGTTTCTGTATGGCCGGAATGGAAAATTACAGAAAAGATCGGAGAAGGATCCTTTGGAAAGGTTTATAAGGCCTGCCGAAGTGAGCAGGGAACGACGTTCTATTCAGCAATCAAGGTTATCACGATTCCCTCTAACCCTGGAGAATTAAGCAGTGTCCGTTCCGAAAGTCCGAATGAACAGTCGGTAAAGGAATATTTCCAGGGCCTTGTTGATGAATGTATTCAGGAAGTCAGTACCATGGAGTATTTCAGAGGAAATTCACATGTGGTTTCTGTTGAAGACTATAAAGTAGTTGAATATCTGGATGATATTGGATGGGATATTTATATCCGAATGGAATATCTTACCAGTTTTATGGAATATTGTGCAGGCCGGGCACTTTCAGAGGATGATGTGCTTCGCCTTGGTATTGATCTTTGTAAGGCATTGGAATATTGCCAGTGTCAGAATATCATTCACAGAGATATAAAGCCTGAGAATATTTTTGTATCCCGATTTGGAGAGTTTAAGCTTGGCGATTTTGGAATTGCCCGTGAACTGGAGCGCACCATGAGCGGTCTTTCTAAAAAAGGTACATATTCATATATGGCGCCGGAGATGTATAAAGGCGAAGCATATGATGCACGTGTGGATATTTATTCTCTGGGAATTGTTTTATATAAGCTTCGAAATCATAACAGGCTTCCGTTTATCAGTCTGGAAAAACAGCTAATCACATACAGAGATAAAGAAAACGCTTTAAATAAACGTATGGCGGGTGAAAAACTTCCGAAACCGGCAGAAGCCAGTGATGCATTTGCAGAAGTGATCCTTAAAGCCTGTGCATTTAACCGTGATGAACGATTTGCTAACGCAGAAGAATTCCGTGAAGCTCTTGAAAGAGTAAAAGCAGGAGGCTCATCTGTAAAAACAGAACATATTCGGAAACCGAAGGAGCCTGAAAATGTACCGAAGAAACCAAAAGTGCAAAAGATACAACAGAAACCGCATCAGAAAGTACAGCAGAGCCCGGAACAGAAGATGCAGAATCAGCTGGTACGGAATCGAATGGCAGCAGAAGAGACTGAGGGAACGGTGGTCGTACGAAGAAACAGCACGGAGCGAAAACCGGTTCGAAAGAAAAAGAAATCCAAGAAGGGATTTGAACCGCTGGTTGCTGCAGTCATTATCATGTTTGTGGCTGTCTGCGTAATTGTCGGTGTGTTTATCTGGCTTGTGAGGGAAAATGCAGAATTGCAGCGTCTGAAACAGTCTGTCACTCAAACGGTACAGACCGCAGAGAGTAAGCAGTTACAGGAAACACTTGAAAAGATACAGACACAGGCAACAGAAATCAGTGATAATCTGAATGAATACAGTTGGATCGGTTCTGAAGAAGATGGAAAGATCAGTTATCTGAAACAGCTGGATGACGGAAACTGGCAGGTAATGAAAGTACTGATCTATCCGTCACTTTCAAAAGAGGATCATTATGAGGAATATTATTACTGGAATGATGAACTGTTCTTTGCCTATATCTGGACAGACAGCAATATATCCAGTGATGTAAAGGATGGAGAGCAGAAGATAGACCGTTACTATTATGATGATGGTAAGATCGTTCGCTGGATCGATGAGAATAATCGTTGTCATGATAATGAAACAGATAACAGTGAATATGT
>CAVBPN010000227.1:0-4378 GCA_963597235.1 bacterium | reverse complement strand
CATCAACAAACTCCATAAGTTCCTGATGGTCCTCTTCGGTCTCGCCCGGAAATCCGGTGATCAGAGAAGTACGGAGCACGATATCAGGGATTTCTTTACGCAGTTTTGTGATGATCTCGACAAGCTGTGCTTTTGAAGTCCTGCGGCCCATACGTCTTAAGATATGGTCGCTTGCATGCTGGATAGGAAGATCCAGATAATGGCAGATCTTTTTCTCTTCTTTCATGACCTGAATCAGCTCATCATAGATTTCTTCCGGATAGCAGTAAAGAACACGGATCCAGAGGATTCCCTTAATCTGACAGAGCTTCTTAAGAAGGATATGCAGAGTTTTCTTTCCGTAAAGATCAGTTCCGTAAACAGTCGTTTCCTGAGCAACAAGGATCAGTTCTTTAACGCCCTGAGAAGCCATATATTCAGCCTGTTTTAAAAGACGCTCTTCCGGAACACTCCGGAATTTACCTCGCAGAGACGGAATGATACAATAGGTGCAATGTTTATCACAGCCCTCTGCAATTTTGAGATATCCAAAATGCCCGCCTGTTGTAATGACTCTTCTTCCGGAGTCTTCCGGAAGATCATTGATATCGCGGAATTCCTGGAAGACATGTCCGGCCTGTGCTTCGTTTAATGCCTTGACAATGTCACCATAGGAAGTGGTTCCGAGAACAGCATCGACCTCAGGGATCTCCTGTGTGATCTCTTCCTTATAACGCTGTGCCATACAGCCGGTTACGATCAGGACTTTACATGTTCCGGCTTTTTTGTATTCTGCCATCTCGAGGATCGTGTTTACACTTTCTTCTTTGGCATCATGAATAAAGCAGCATGTATTGATAACGATTGCATCTGCTTCTTCCTCAGAGTCTACGATCTCGTGATATAAATAATATTTTCATAGATTCTCCTGATAGACATAATCAGAAGACATAAGGTCTTCTGATCACGTTGGTTTACTGATTATCTTCGTTTGTTTCTTCGATGCCTTCAGCAGCTTCTTCTGTAACCGGCTGTGCTTCAGCAGTTTCTTCCTGTTCGGAAGCAGCAACGATCTTAACTTCGCCTTTATAAAGTTCATCAATAGCGACGGAAAGCGGCTTTTTACCGGCAGCACCCGGTACCAGCGGCTCAGCACCTGCAATCAGCTGTCTCGCTCTTTTGCTGGTTGCAAGAACCAGAGAGTAACGGCTGTTCAGCATCATTGTGTTGTCGTCTTCCTCTGCATTGTTATTGATTGCCTGAATAAGTTCAGAATATGACGGATGTATCATATTATTTATCTCCTTTCATAAAGATCCTGGCTTCTTCCTGGATCGTGTTGATAAGTTCTTCGTTGCGCTGTGCACGACAACGCTCGCTTAAAATGATCTGATGAAGCTGATCGACACAGTCTTCTACCTGATCATTGATCAGAATATAATCGTAATCATTCATTCCTTCGGATTCTTCTGCTGCGCGTCTGAGACGGGATGCGATCACATCGGCGGTTTCGGTACCGCGTCCGGTCAGCCGGCTGCGAAGTTCTTCAATCGTCGGCGGAGTCACAAACACCAGTACTGCTTCAGGAATCTTCTCTTTAATCTTCATCGCACCCTGAATCTCTATTTCAAGAATTACATTTTTTCCCTGAGAAAGCATCTCCTCTACATAAAAACGAGGGGTTCCGTAATAATTACCTACATATTCAGCATGCTCGAGAAGCTGATCATTTCGGATCATTTCTTCTACTTCTTCTCTGGTCCTGAAAAAATACTCAATCCCGTCTCTCTCGCCTTCACGCGGTTTTCTGGTCGTTACGGAAATTGAAAGGGCATAATTTTCGTATTTTTCCAGAAGCCGTTTCATTACAGTGCCCTTGCCGGCGCCTGAAAAACCGGAAACAACTGTTAAAACACCTTTACTCATGTTCCTCTTCCTTTTCTTCATAATTATTAGCTTCTGCAAATCGCCGGGCTATGGTTTCCGGCTGAAGTGCGGATAAAACAAGATAATCATCTGAGGTTACGATAACGGCTTTTGTTTTACGTCCCTGCGTTGCATCAATAAGAGAACGGGTTCCTTTAATACTCTGGATCATTCTTTTTACCGGTGCTGCATCAGGACTGACAACAGCAACAATCTTACGGGAATTTACTACATTTCCAAATCCAATGTTGATTAATTTTGCCAAAGCTGTATCCTGCCTCCGTTATTCTATATTCTGAATCTGTTCACGAATCTTTTCAATTTCTGTTTTGAGATCGATCGCAATGTTCGAAACTTCCAGATCATTGGATTTGGAAAGGATCGTGTTTGCTTCACGGTTCATTTCCTGAGCCATAAAATCCATTTTACGTCCGACACCTTCTGTTTCCTGAAGGATCTTCTGCATGCCGTGGATATGACTGTGAAGTCTTACAGTCTCTTCGTCATTACAGATCTTGTCTGAAAACAGAACAACCTCTGCTGCAATACGATTATCATCAATCTGGGAATCTTCCAGCAGCTCATGGACTTTCTGTTCAAGTTTTTCACGATATGCGGATACTACCAAAGGAGAGCGTTCTTCAACCAGAGTCACCTTCTGATCAAGTCCTTCAAGTTTTGAAAGAAGATCCTCTTTCAGATGCTGTCCTTCTCTGGTACGTGCTTCTACAAATTTTTTACATGCTTCTTCTAAAGGTTCAGAAAGAAGTTCCCATAACTGTTCTTCATCAACAGACTGCTCTTCCATACTCAGTACTTCCGGATATCTGGACAATGTTGTTACGCGAATATCATTTTCGAGATGAAATTCTTCCGCCATCTGATTCAGATAATGGAGATATTCTGCAGCCAGTTCCCGGTTATATTTTAAGGTATAATTACTGGAAGTATAGTCTTCGTAAGTGATAAATACATCGACCTTACCACGCTGCATATACTGTTTCAGAAGATTTCTGACCTGACCTTCCAGCATATTGAAACGTCGTGGCATTTTGATGTTCAGATCAAGATATCTGTGATTGACTGATTTCAGTTCAACTGTGATCTTGCACTGACTGGTTACTTTTTCTGCGCGGCCGAAGCCTGTCATACTTTTTATCATAAGCTCTCTCACTTTGCAAGTCTCTTTTTTTACATACAGATTTATTATAGAGCATTATAAAAATCTAGTCAATTTGTTTTTTTACAAATATCATAATATGAAAATGTCAATATTAAATGCGACACTTTTTTAACTTTTTTTCAACTGATTTTCCGGATCTCTTCTTCAAACAGTTCGCCCGCCGAATGATAGTCGTGGATCTTCCGCGGATAATTATTCACCCAGCTTTCAATCGCAGATATTTCTTCATCCGTTTTTTCATCGAAGTTTGTTCCTTTCGGAATATGTCTTCTTATCATTTTATTTGTCACTTCGTTGCTTCCTCTTTCGTAGCTGCTGTATGGATGACAATAATATGTCTTTGTCCTGCTGCCTGCTCCCAGTGCTGAACGTTCAATTCCTTCACAGTCTGCAAATTCGCTTCCGTTATCCATTGTGATCGTTTTGAATACTTGTTTGAACATATCGCCCCACTTTCTTTCGATCGCGTCCAGCGCGTTGACAACTGCTGCCGCCGTATGTTCTGGCAACTTCATCACAATTTCATCGCGTGTTTTTCTTTCAGTCAATACCAGAAGACTGTTCTTCGATTTCCCGCGCTTTCCTTTTACTGTGTCCATTTCCCAGTGTCCAAACTCTTCGCGTGTTTCAATTTCTTCCGGTCTTTTTTCTATGCTTTCACCTGCTGATGCTCTCGCTTGTGTTTTCTTAACTTTTTTATATGTACGTTTCTTATTCTTTTTAACCGGAAGATTTTTATTTGTCAGGTGCAGAAAGATCCCTTTGTCAATATAGCTGTACAGTGTTGTTGTACAGATCATCACACTGAATTCACTTTCTTTTTGTTGCGCCTTAATTTCCCCCAGCACCGCCGCCGGACTGTAATCTTCTTTCATGATCTTTTCTTCAATATAATTCGCCAGTCTGATGTCATTCCCGATCTTCAGACTGCCCCCTTTGCTTTTCAGATTTTCTTCATATTTATCATGTGCAATATCAGGGCTGTATCTTTCTTCCGTTGTCAGATCTGAATTAAGCGCAGTAAAACGTCCTCTTTTTAACTCTCTGTATATCGTGCTTCTATGCACATGTAGCATGTCCGCGATCTCTTTGATTTTTACTCCCGCTTTTATCAATGCTTCAATTCTGATCCGGTCTGCTTTTGTCAAATGTTTGAACGTTCTTTCCATCTCCGCTTTCTCCTTCTATAAAAGAAGCCGCAGGCGATGATCATGATCGTCTGCGGTTCCTTGTAATTTATACAGCCTTATTTATCCCTTAATATTTTTTCGACAATTAGTTTTTCAATAT
>CAVBPN010000226.1:3123-7574 GCA_963597235.1 bacterium | reverse complement strand
CTGCTGAAGAAACAGCTGAGGAGGCAGAAGCTGCTGAAGCTGAGACAGACGGTACAGAAGAATAAATAATAAAAAGAAATCCCACAGAATTACCGATTATTGAACCGGGTTCTGTGGGATGTTTTTATAGTAGGATTTTGAAGGAAAAAAATAAGCTGCTGACGGGAATCGAACCCGTGACCTCCGCCTTACCAAGGCGACGCTCTACCGACTGAGCCACAGCAGCACTTACATGAGAGGACATTTCTGCCGCTCACAGTTGATAATATTAACAGAAAAAGAGAATACTGTCAACTGCTAATTTTAATTTTTTTCATATTTTTCGTATCAAATTTCTCGATATTTTTCTCTGGAAATCTTTTAAATTCAGTGTTTTTATGATATGATTAACCTTTAAAGAAACATTCAGGAGGGAAAGAGATGGAAAACAAAACCGTTTCTAAAAATTTTATTGAAAATATCATTGATAAAGACCTTGCAGAAGGTGTTTATGATACCGTACACACCCGCTTCCCACCGGAGCCTAATGGATACCTCCATATCGGACATGCAAAATCCATTCTTTTGAATTACGGACTTGCCCAAGAATATAACGGTAAGTTTAATATGCGTTTTGATGATACGAACCCTACAAAGGAAAAAAGCGAATTTGTAGAATCTATTAAAGCTGATATCAAATGGCTTGGTGCCGACTGGGAGGACAGACTTTTCTTTGCTTCCGATTATTTCGGACAGATGTATGAAGCAGCAATCAAACTGATCAAAAAAGGAAAAGCTTATGTCTGTGACCTGACTGCAGATGAGATTCGTCAGTACCGTGGAACTCTGACTGAGTCGGGAAAAGAAAGTCCATACCGTAACCGTTCTGTTGAGGAAAATCTCCAGCTTTTTGAAGAAATGAAAGAAGGCAAATATGCCGATGGAGAGAAAGTTCTTCGTGCCAAGATCGATATGGCTTCTCCTAACATCAACATGCGTGATCCGGTCATCTACCGTGTTGCTCATATGACCCACCACAGAACAGGCGACACCTGGTGCATTTATCCGATGTACGACTTTGCTCATCCGATCGAGGATGCAATTGAGGGAATCACTCATTCTATCTGTACACTGGAATTCGAAGATCATCGTCCGCTTTATGACTGGGTCGTTCGCGAGCTTGAATACCCGCATCCACCAAAACAGATTGAATTTGCAAAACTGTATCTGACCAATGTCGTAACAGGTAAACGTTATATTAAGAAACTGGTTGAGGACGGAATCGTAGATGGATGGGATGATCCACGTCTTGTTTCCATCGCAGCTCTTCGCCGAAGAGGTTTTACACCGGAATCCATCAAAATGTTCGTAGATCTCTGCGGTGTCTCCAAGGCCAACAGCTCCGTAGACTATGCAATGCTTGAGTACTGCATCCGCGAAGACCTGAAATTAAAACGTCCTCGTATGATGGCTGTTATGGATCCAATCAAACTTGTGATCGACAACTATCCAGAAGGACAGGTTGAATACCTCGAAGCTCCGAATAACATGGAAAACGAAGCTCTCGGAACCCGTAAGATTCCATTCAGCGGGGAATTATATATCGAACGTGATGACTTCATGATCGATCCGCCACGTAAATATAAGAGACTTTTCGTTGGTACAGAAGTACGTCTGATGAATGCTTATTTTGTAACCTGCACCGGATATGAAGCAGATGATGACGGTACGGTACGTGTTGTACACTGTACTTATGATCCTGCAACAAAAGGCGGAAACGCTCCGGACGGACGTAAAGTCAAAGGAACCATCCACTGGGTAGAAGCTACAAACGCAAAAGAAGCAACGGTACGTCTTTATGAAAACATCGTAGATGAAGAAAAAGGCGTTTACAATAAGGAAGACGGATCCCTGAACGTAAATCCAAACTCTCTTACAACTGTTACAGCTTATGTTGAGCCAGCTCTTATGGAAGCAAAAGGCTACGACAGTTTCCAGTTTGTAAGAAACGGATTCTACTGTGCAGATATCCATGATTCTAAAGAAGGAGCACCGGTATTCAACCGTATCGTATCTCTTAAGAGTTCTTTCCGTCTTCCTAAATAAATACAACAATTCTATGAGAGACAGGCCATGAACGTCTGTCTCTCTTTTTTCATAAAAAAACTGCTGTCCTACAAATGCAATGCATTCATAAAACAGCAGTCTTGCTTATTCAGAGAGACTATTTATTCCTCTTCTGTATCTTCGTCTTCTTTTTCTTCTTTGATCACGTCTTCAACAGCCTGCTCTGCATCTGCTGTTTCAGCAGTTTCTTCTACTGCTTTCTCTACAGTTTCTTCTGCCTCATCCCAGGATGCGAAGTCTTCACTTACTTCTTTCTTTTCTTCAGTTTCAGGAGATTCCTCTTCTTCTGTCTCATCTTCGAAATCGTCATCGAAGTCTTCAAAATCATCTAACGGATCTTTCTTGAGTACGAGTGCTGCAATAGCTCCTGCCGCTGCGGCAGCTACCGCTCCAACTGCTACATATCCCCAATATTTATTGATCTTTGCCATATTATGCTTCTCCTTTCATACTTTCATATCCCTGAAAAATCCTCTTTGAGATATTCCAATGTGATATTGTTATAATATTACTACTTTTATCCAAAAAAGAAAAGGGAAAAGTGTTTCTGTCCATAACTGAACATCATTTTTTAGCAGGTACGGAAAATGTTCGTATCTTTCCACGGATACGCTGCAATGCATTATCAATTGATTTCGGCGATTTTCCCATAATCTCTGCAATCTTCACATATCCATATCCTCGCAGATAATAATCAAGGACCTTATTCTCCATCGGGCTCAGAACCTTCGTAATCTCCCGCTCCAGAGTTCTTGTACTTTCCTGATCGATAATAAGAGCCTCCGGATCTTCCGTCCAGGAACCTTCCAGATGGTCCGACTCATTCTCATCACTCAGTGAGACATACGAATTCAGCGGCTGATGTTTCTGCCGGTTCGAATTCTGAACTGCACTGTAAAGCTGCCGGTCAATACACAGACTCGCAAATGTACGGAAAGAAGTTTCTTTATCTGCCTGATAATTCTGAATTGCCTTAAAAAGCCCGATCATGCCCTCCTGAATGAGGTCATCTGTCTCTCCCCCGATCAGGAACATAGCTCGTGCCTTTTTTCGGACAAATTCTTTATATTTTTCCATCAGATAATCCGAAATATCCGTCTCGCCTTCGCGCAGTCTGAAAATCAACTCTTCATCACTGTACTGATCGTAACGGCTCATTTAAGTTTCCCCTCTATTTACCTGCTTTTACCAGTCTCTGTCTTACGATTTCATATGCAAGGACACCTGCTGCAACAGAAGCATTCAGAGAATCGATCTCTCCCTTCATCGGTATAGATGCCGTAAAATCACATGCTTCTCTCACCAGACGGCTGACGCCCTCTCCCTCATTACCGATCACAAGTCCCATCGGTCCTGTCAAATCCAGATCATACATGGTTTCTCCACCCATATCTGCGCAGACAAACCAGATACCTTTTTCCTTCAGTTCTTCAATTGTTCTTACGATATTTGTCACCTTAGCGACCGGTGTATAGTTGATTGCGCCCGCAGATGTTTTTGCAACGGTAGAAGTCAGTCCGACTGCACGTCTCTTTGGAATGATCACTCCATGCGCACCTGCAAGATTTGCAGTACGGATGATTGCACCAAGGTTATGCGGATCTTCTACATTATCCAGAAGGATAAGGAATGGCGGTTCACCCTTTTCTTCTGCTCTTGCAAGAATTTCATCTACAGTGCTGTAATCATAAGCAGCAACCTGCGCGATCACACCCTGATGTGCATGTGTCTCACTGAGCTGATCCAATCTCTCTTTACTTACATAATTGATGATCGTATCTGTCTTTCGTGCCTCTCGCGCGATCGTACGCACCGGGCCATCCTGACAGCCGTCCAGAACAAAGAGCTTATCTACACATTTGCCGGAGCGAAAAGCCTCCAGCACCGCATTGCGGCCTTCTATCTGTTCACTCATAATACATCCTCTCCGATTCCCATACGGATCAAAGTGAGCATCCGTGTGTAATCCTCTTTCAAATATAAATATCCCATCAGTGCTTCAAACCCTGTGGCTCTGCGGTAATCTGCCATCGTCGCATGTTTTGCCATTGTCGGAGAATGTGCATTACGTCCTCTCCGGTAAACGCTCAGTTCCTCCGGTGTCAGTTTCTCTTCAATGACTTCCATGATTGCCGACTGTGCTCCGGCCTTTACCAGACTGCTGGCTTTTTTGTGGAGACGGTTCACTGGGCAGTTTCCCTTCTTGACCAGGATCGTGCGGATGAGCAATTCATAGACACCGTCTCCGATATATGCCAGGGTCAGCGGAGAATAACTCCGCAGATCCTGATCTTCCAGATGAAACAGTTCTTTTAACTGCATCAGATTCGTTTCCATTTTACACC
>CAVBPN010000226.1:0-3113 GCA_963597235.1 bacterium | reverse complement strand
GATTTCTTCTTTCTTATCAAGGATCAGTCCAAGAACATCACAGAGTTTTGTCATAACTTCAAGTGTATGTCCTGCAAACTCTTTTGAGTTTCCTTCCTGCACATTCGTATTCGCAAATTTAACAAGCTCAAATACTGCTGCAAGTGCATCCGCTGTATTGAAGTCATCATTCATGGCTTCTTCAAATTTTGTAACAAATGCAGCTTCTTCCTGCATCAGTTTCTTCTCATCTTCTGTTGTTTCCTGTACAGCAGCTGCTGCCTGACGGTCACGAAGTCTTGCTGCTGCCTCTGTGATTCTCTCAAGTGCATTCTTGGAAGATTCCATCAGATCTGCACTGAAGTTCAGCGGACTTCTGTAATGCGCATTCAGCATGAAGAAACGAAGTACCTGCAGATCATACTGCTCTCCAATCTCACGAACTGTACGGAAGTTTCCGAGAGATTTTGACATCTTGCGGTTATCAATATTCAGGAATGCATTGTGCATCCAGTATTTTGCAAATGGAACACCATTGCAGCATTCACTCTGCGCGATCTCATTCTCATGATGAGGGAACACAAGATCCTCACCACCGGCATGGATATCGATTTCTTCTCCAAGGTATTTCTTAGACATAACAGAGCATTCAATATGCCAGCCCGGTCTTCCATCACACCATGGGGATTTCCAGTATGGTTCGCCCTCTTTCTTAGGTTTCCAGAGTACGAAGTCAAGCGGATCTTCTTTCTGGTCTTCTCCTGATACCTGCAGAGAACGGAATCCTGACTGCAGATCATCAAGGTTCTTATGAGAAAGTTTACCGTATTCGTTAAATTTCTTTACGCGGAAATATACAGTTCCATCAGCTACCGGATAAGCATACCCCTTATCGATCAGAGTCTGGATCATATCGATCATTCCATCAATTTCCTGAGTTGCAAGTGGATGTGTCGTAGCCGGTTTTACATTCATGCCGGCCATATCCTTCTTACACTCTGCGATATAGCGCTGTGAGATTTCTTCTGCGCTGACGCCTTCTTCGATTGCTTTTTTGATGATCTTATCATCGACGTCTGTAAAGTTGGATACATAGTTTACTTCATATCCTTTATATTCCAGATAACGACGAACCGTATCAAAAATGATCATCGGTCTTGCATTTCCGATATGGATCAGATTATATACTGTCGGTCCGCATACATACATGCGTACCTTTCCCTCTTCCAGAGGTACAAATTCTTCTTTTCTGCGTGACATTGTATTAAAAAGTTTCATGTCTCTTTCCTCCGATATATTACTTCCTGGCAAAACACTAAAAAGCTGCCCTGTAAATCAGTCCTGTTTCTCGGTGAGAAGACAGATTGCCTGGGAAGCAATTCCTTCTCCTCTTCCGGTAAATCCGAGTCCTTCTTCTGTAGTTGCCTTTACATTGATCTTTGATTCCGGAATTCCGAGCGCCTCTGCCATATTTTTACGCATCTGCGGAATATGTGGTGCCATCTTCGGCTTCTGCGCGATGACAGTTGCATCGATATTTCCCACTTCATATCCATGTTCGCGAAGCAGTCCTGCTACATGAACCAGAAGTTTTATGCTGGAAATTCCTTTATATGCCGGATCTGTGTCCGGAAAATGTTTGCCGATGTCTCCAAGTGCCGCAGCTCCAAGCAGTGCATCCATAACTGCATGAATCAGCACATCTGCATCAGAATGTCCCAGAAGTCCTTTTTCCCACGGAATATCTACTCCGCCCAGGATCAGTTTTCGTCCTTCTGTCAGTTTATGAACATCATAACCCATTCCAACTCTCATAATCATTCTCCTTCTGCCTGACTGGCAATACCTGACCGGATCAGTGCGTACATCAGTTTTTCACAGGCATCCGGATCTCCCTGTTCGATCTGTGCCTCTGATATCTTCATTTCTGTCTGATATGTATCTTTATTGTTCAGTCTTTTGAGACCAGAGATATTTAACTCTGCTGGTGCGTTTGCAAAAATATCTGTATCCGCATATACAGCGATCGGCGATTCCGCCGGTATCATCGTTTCCTGTCCATTCCAGTTCATCACTGCTACTGTAGATACAAATCCGTCAACACTTGCTGCTGTGGGGACGGAAATAAAGGGAATTTTGTATTGAAAAGCTACATATCTGCTGATATCATGCACAGTGCCTGAACCAACAGCCAGAATCAGATCAATATCATCATCCATATAGTTTTCAACAATCTCTATTGCGTGCTGATCCGCCTGGAGATCATCCGCATCCAGAACCAGTACCTGACATCGGTCAAATATATCTTCCATGATTTCTTCTGTTACCTTACACGTATTCGTGTCACAGATCAGAAGCGGGGATATATATTCTTTAAGAAATCCCTCCGACATGGCTTCTTCAAGAGCATTTACAGCTCCCGGTTCAATCAGTACTTCCTTTACTTCGTGGTGCATGTTCCCGTCCCCGCAAGGTCGGGCAAAGTCATCTGCATCGACTCGCATTTATTTCTCTCCTCCTGTATTTATTACAATCCGCTATTATACATGATTTTTCCCAAAAAATCAACGAAAGCCATCATATTAAACATCTCTCAAACACTACATATTCAGATAATTATATACCACTCTGGATATGCTTCTTATATTATTAATCGCATTCGAAGCATTCTCTGACATAACGCACAAAATGTACGTTGTTTTTGTTCCATATACGATTGCTATGTCATGCTGATCCTCATCAGTCTCACCGGTCTTGTTTGCAGTAGGCACAGATACGCCAAGCCCTTCCGGAATCTTAGAGGTATTCTGCTGATTCTTCAAAAGATTCAGCATCTCTTCCGACGCTTCTTTACTTACACATTCCCCTCTGTATATCCGCTCAAGAAGCTTTCCACAGTCTGTAACCGTTGTCTGATTATGCCCGCCAAGTGTAATGAGCTTCGAAGATGACGGATGCAGCGTACTCTGGTAGCTTGTCTCTGCATATCCTTCTTTTTTCAGATATTTATTTACCTGTTTTGCCCCGTCCAGAAAATCATGTGTAACTGACTGCAGTCTTCCCAGTTCATTACAGGACTCATTATCACTGACTGTGATCATATTCCACAGAAGTGTATCTACTTTATCCTGTAC
>CAVBPN010000225.1:1296-7558 GCA_963597235.1 bacterium | reverse complement strand
CATTACTTCGCTCATCAGAGTCATCTCCTTTACCGTCTTTTATTCTTTCTTGTTACTCGTTTGCAGCCTGAAAGTCTTCCAGTGTTTCTTCTTCAAAGAATCCGTTTTCTGCCATGCTTGTTACACCGCTGTCGCTTCCGAGATATTTTTCTGCAAGTTTGGCAAGTGTTCCATTATAGTAGAGTTCCGGAAGATATTTATCAAAAATATCTGCGATTTCCTGTCCTTTGTCTGTTTTTGCAAACAGGAAATAGGAAAATCCGCCATTGTAGATGTCATCAGAAATATGGAGTCTATCCTCAATTCCTGCAACCTGTGCCTTGGAAAATGCAGCAGACGGATCATTGACTGTTGCATCTACACGGCCGTTGACAATTTCATCCAGCATCTGCGGAAGAGTTCCGTCCAGATATTCCAGTGTAAATGCATCCGGATTTTCATCCAGATACTGTTCCATCTGGGTTGTAAAGGAGCTTCCTACGATAGCACCTACTTTTTTGCCTTTCAGATCTTCGAAGCTGTCCAGCGGGTCATCAGCAGTGGAAATAACTGCAGAACCTGCGAAAAGGAACGGATATTTCGGATACAGATACATTTCTTTTCTCTCATCGGTCTCACCGAGCTGATTACTTACCACATCAAATTTATCTGCATCAAGACCCGGAAGAAGTGTATCCCACTGTGTATAACTGTATTCACATTCGATCTCAGGCGCAAGTTCATCGATTGCCTTGATTACTTCGATATCATAACCGGTAATGTTGTCATCTTCATCTACATAGGTATATGGCTCATAGTCTGCGGTTCCTGCTACTCTGACCTTAATTACATCACTGCTGGAATCTTCATCCTTTGACGCGCCGTATACAGGCATGCTCACTGCTACTACCATAACCATTACTGCTGCAAATAATCTTTTTTTCATAATCGTGTCCTCCTCGTTAATTCCCTTGTTTATTATAGTAACTATATATCATACCATACCCCCGTTACGGGATATGGTACGGTAAAAAAGAAGCCGAGACTCTCCCCTTTTCGGTATCATCTTCGACTTCCTTTTATCCCTATATTTTATTTTCCGTATGCGATTTCCAATGCATTCAGGAAATCATGAATAATATCTTCTTCCTCTTCAATTCCAACCGAAACGCGAAGCAAACCGTTGGTGATTCCCATCTTTAATCGCTCTTCTTCCGGGACATTCTCATGTGAAGAAAGTGGCGGATAGGAAAGTGTGGTTCTGTAACCCCCAAGCGTCATCGCATAATGAGCAAGATTCATACTCCGCAGGAACAGGTTCATCTTATCTCTGTCTTCATCAATCTCAAAGCTGAGCATTCCTCCATAATATGGTCCGAATTCTTTTTCTGCGATGCTATGCTGTTTATTAGATGCCAGTCCCGGATAATTTACCTTTTTTACATACGGGGATTTCTCCAGGGTCTCTGCCAGGGCTGCCGCATTCCTACTCTGCTTCTTTATCCTAAGATCCAATGTACGGATTCCTCTGCAGATCAGCCATGACGAAAACGGATCGGACTGGGAACCAAGCAACACCTGCAGGTCATGAATCTTATTAATCATTTCCGCACTGCCTGTAGCAGCTCCGCATACTGCATCCGAATGACCGTTTGCAAACTTTGTCAGACTGTTTACTACAATATCAGCCCCCAGCTTCAGTGGCTGTACCAGTGCTCCTGTCATAAATGTATTATCTACTACAAGTATCGCCTCATTTTCATGAGCGATTTCTGCAATTGCCTGAAGATCTGGAACCTCTACCAGCGGATTGGATACCGTTTCTGTATACAGCATTACTGTATTCGGCTGGATTTTTGATTTTACATCTTCGAGATCTGTGAAATCCGCATAAGACGTTTCTACCTTATATTTCTTTAAGATATCTTCAAATATCTCAATGGATTCTCCATATAAGGTTCTGTCCGAAAGAATGTGATCTCCTGCTTTTGTATTGGCTATCACTGCACTTGAGATTGCTGCCATTCCTGATGAGCAGGAAACAGAAGCTTCTCCCCCTTCCAGACAGGTGATCAGTTCATTCAGTGCTGTCCTGTTGGGATTCCGGTTTCTGTTATAGCAGTATCCACTCACATCATATCTTCTCTGCAGATCCTCCAGATCATTTACATTATGTGCAGTAGACATATGTATTGGAAGCGCTTCCGGATGAGTTGTTTCCAGATTGAAATAAGCTCCTTCATTCAGCAGTCTCGTCTCATACTGCCAGCTTTCCTCAATTTTACCTACCATAGCAAAATCCTCCTTGTATGATATAGTACGCAATAGGATATAAGAAATGATTTCTGCTTTTGTCAATTTTTGTAAAAAAAAGCAAAGTACGCCTTGTTCCGGGCGCCTTTGCCATATCTTTTACATTAGTTAGCTATTGCTACATGATATTACAAAATATTCACTTATGTCAAGCATTATCTTTTTTTATCTCCTGCTTTCGACACGCTTATCATAAACTCTGTTTCTGTAACAGAGTCAAGGGCGAATTTCATTTTTGTAAAATATGCTTGACTCTTACTCTGTAACAGATTGTATAACAGATACAAATACACAAAAATCAGGAGGAAAAAAATATGGGTATCATAAAATTATTTTATCGTAATCAACCTGATCCGAAAAATCCGTCTTCTGAAACAGGCATTGACTTCTGTACCGGATCGCTCTTAAAGAAAATATTGATATTTTCTGGCCCTGTGATCATAACAAATGTACTACAGCTTCTTTTTAATGCTACCGCTATGGTTATTGTGGGACAATTTAACGGAGATCAGGCTCTGGCTGCTGTTGGTTCTACTTCATCTCTTGTTTCACTGATCGTCAGTGTCTTTAACGGAGTTTCCGTAGGTGCCGGAGTAATCACCGCCAACTATTATGGTGCCCGCAATAAGGCTGCCGTATCCGAAACTGTCCACACTTCCATGATCCTGTCGGTGTTTCTGGGAATTTTGCTGCTTTTTATCGGACAGTTCTTTTCTCGCAAAATCCTCGTCCTTATGAATTCTCCGACAGATGTAATCGATCTATCTGCTCTGTATCTGCGCTGTTACTTCTATTGTATGCCTGCATTCATGGTCTATAACTTCGGAAGTGCCATTGTACGTGCCTCCGGTGATTCCAGGCATCCACTGTATTATCTCACCTTCTGCGGTCTGATCAATGTGCTTCTCAGTTTTCTTTTTGTAGGAATTTTTCATCTGAGTGTTACAGGTGCTGGGCTGGCAACCGTAGTTTCCCAGTACATATCTGCCCTTCTTATCATTCATCACCTTAGAAAAGAGCAAGGCTGCTTTCATCTCTCCTGGAAAAAACTGCGTTTTTCTTCCAGTTATGGTTTTGAGATTTTTAAGGTCGGATTTCCTATTGGATTGCGCAGTGTAGCTATGCCAGTTTCCAACGTACTGATCCAGTCATCGATCAACAGCTTCGGTGCTGTTGTGATTGCTGGAAACTCAGCCGCTGTCAGTCTTGAAAATATAATCTATGCAGTTCTGGAATCTATTCAGCAGACGCTTATCACTGTTACAGGTCAGAACTATGGAGCCGGAAAACACGACCGTATCATCCATGCCTTTCATATATGTATGGTTTATGTTTCCATCGTTACACTTTTCCTTGGTATTACCGTAAATATCTGCAGCATTCCTCTTCTTCGCCTCTATACCTCCGGAGAAGAAGCTCTGGCAATCGGTGTACTGAGACTGCGTCTGGTAAACCTTCCTTATATTCTGTGCGGGATCATGGAAGTCGCCGGTGCTGTACTAAGTGGAGCTGGACATTCTCTTCCCCCTATGATCATCTCTGTCATCGGTGTCAGTGGGCTTCGTATTCTGTGGGTACTGACTGTTTTTCGGATGCACCCTGTTCTCGAATCCCTCTATCTGTCCTATCCGGTTTCATGGGGAGTCACGTTTATCGGACAGTATCTGTGCTTCCGACTTTTCTGGAAACACCTTATGAAAAAAAATCAAATTACTACTTGACTCTCTTTCTGTAACAAGGTTTATACCATAGGTAAGACATTTCAAAGCGGTTTGTTCTGCAGCCTGCTGTTTTATCATTACCGATCAGTAACGCTTTGCAGATTCGTAACGCAATTTCACGAAACGGAGGATAATTATTATGGAAAAATTTGAGTTTGACGATATCTCTTTCAGCGAAGATACAAGAATTCTTTATGAGGGACATCATATTGACGGTGTAGACCTTGCACCAGAAGCATTTCCTTTATTTATGACAAGTGCATTTAACATGGGAAACCTTGACGATGTAGAGCACACCTATGATACCAAGGGCTACACCTACATCCGTACAAGAAACCCTAACCGAAAAGCCCTGGCTGATGTTCTTACTTATCTGGAACAGGGAAAAGACACTCTGATCTTCTCATCTGGTATGGGTGCGATCACAACCACCTATTTCGCTCTTCTTCAGCCGGGAGAACATATGATCTGTAACGAAAACATCTACGGTGAAACCTTCGATGCGATCACTTCTCTGGTAAAGAATTACGGGGTAACTACTACCTTCGTTCCGTTTGACGATCTGGATGCAGTAAAAGCTGCTGTACAGCCAAATACAAAAATGTTATATACAGAGGTAGCCAGCAACCCTACCGACCGTCTCTGTGATATCGGTGCGATCGCAGAAATCGCGCATGAAGGCGGAGCACTTCTGATGGTTGACAATACCTTCACTACTCCTATCTGCATCAAACCACTGACACTGGGAGCTGACATCGTAATCAACAGTCTGACAAAATTCCTCAACGGACATTCCGATGCCCTTGCAGGATCTATCACAGTCAAGGATATGGCTCTTTTTGAAAAAATCCATACTGTAAGAATGCTGACCGGAACCTCCGGATGCCCGTTTGCGTCCTTTATGGTTTTCCGTGGAATCCACACATCAGAGCTTCGTATCAAAAAACAATGCGAAAACGCTGCAAAGCTTGCTCTCGCCCTTGCCGAAAATCCACACGTATCTGTAGTTAACCATCCAGCTGTAGAACAGCATCCACAGTATGAATTAGGCAAAAAGCTCTTCTCCTCTCCATATCGTGCAACCGGTATGTTCAGTTTCGAGATGCCAGATGACCGTGAGAAGATCAATGCATTCATGGATAAGCTGCACATTGCTCATTATGCACCTACACTGGGCGGTATCCGCACAACACTTTCTTACCCGCTTCTTTCTTCCCATATGCACGTTCCGGAAGAAGATCGGAAGAAAATGCACATCACCGGTGGCTTGATGCGAGTTTCCACCGGAATCGAAGATGCCGAGGACCTGATCAAGGATTTCACAAATGCCCTTAAAGTTTTTGACTGATCTCCTTCGTATCCATAACGATTTTATTTCGTCAGACCTCCACCTCAAATGGCAGCCGATCAAGGATATCTTTTTTCATATCCACACCCGGATATACCTCAATCAGTTTCAGGCCCTTCGGGGTGAGGCGGAACACGCAGCGTTCGGTCACATAGAGGACTTTCTGACCGTTTTCGATCGCACGTTTTGCGGAGAAGCTGACGCTGGAGACATTCTCTACAAATTTAGGGATCTCGCCTTCTTTGTGGATGGTCACAGCGCCTTTCTCCTGTGTAACTTCGAGTCCTTTAGCGTTGAATGTCATACAGAATACTACCGTCGGAGTCTTGGCTGTGATGTTGGCAAACCCGCCAATTCCCGCAAATGCGCCAGTTCCCCTGTGTGCATTGATATTTCCATATTTATCAACTTCCAGTGCACCCATGAAGCAGATATCCAGGCCGCCGTTGTCATACAGGTCGAACTGGTTTGCCATATCGTAAACGGAGGCGGCACCGATCATCGCTCCAAATGCCTCACCTGAAACAGGAAATCCTCCGATTCCACCGGATTCTACCGTGAGCGTGATCATATCAAGCATGCCGCTCTTTCTCGCATATCTGGATACCATCTCGGGGATTCCGATTCCGATATTTACAATATCATCCACTCGCAGTTCTTTAGCAGCTCTTTTTCCGATAATGTTCGCCGGAATATTGTTTTTGCGCTGTTTCTGAGATAAGTCATTGATCTTCTCATTCCAGGTATGCCATTCTTTATACGGAATCTCAAAACTTCCGGTAAGTGCCGTGTATGCTTCGTTACGCTCTTCCGGCTCTGCCACAACGATCGCATCGACCAGACATCCCGGAATGATGGCGTTACGCGGACGGGACGGCGTATCTAACAGTCGGTCCACCTG
>CAVBPN010000225.1:0-1286 GCA_963597235.1 bacterium | reverse complement strand
GCCTGACAGATGGACAGTGCGTCGCCGGACATAAACATATCATCAAACGTGATATTTCCCTTTCTGTCTGCAGCAGTTCCTTTTATCATGGCAATCGTAATCTTTGGTAATTTATAATAAAGGAATTCATCCCCATCCACTTCCACATGCTTCACCAGTGAATCATCGATTGAAATTCTGTTGATTCCAGGACCTTCCCTTCGCGGATCGACAAAAATATCCAGTCCGACCTTTGACAATGCTCCCGGAAGACCGCCCGCCTGTGCGCGGATTGCATGGGAAATACAGCCAAGCGGCAGGTTATATGCCTCAAATCTGTCCTCCAGTACCAGCTTCTTGGTGCTCATCATCGCCCCAAAATGACCGCAGATCAGTTTGTCTACCGCGCCCTCGCGGATATATCCTTCTGCATTATGTTCCTCATCCCAGACACCAAATCCGGCACTGGATACAATCGTCAGATGCGTCGGCGACTGCATTTTCTGGTATCTCCGGTATAAAGCCTCGTGGAGCTCGGTCGGGTTCTCAATTCCTACAAATGAATTCACGCAGATGCAGTCTCCGTCCCTGATCAGACGGATAGCTTCATCTGCACTCATGATCTCATACATATTATGTTCTCTCTTTCTACAAAAATACAGAACAAACCCAATGTCTGTTCTGTACTCTTTTCCTGTTATTCAGTTAATAATGATCACTCTACTTCTTCAGGCTCCATACTCAGGACGTGCTCTGCATTATCCACAACATCGTATTTCTGTCTGTACTCGTTAAAGTATGTGTAATACTCCCAGCTGTCTGTTGGATAAACTTTTGAATCATGGATGTGAAGATCCGAATCCTGCTCACCACTCTTTAAGAGTGCTGTCATCGCACTTGCACTGTGGGCCGCAATACGACCGAAGCTGTTCAGGATATCATTAAATACCGTACCCTCTTCAAGTCCGCATTCGCCTTTACTCAGGCGCTCTACGTGATGCATCTTCAGCTCGTCACAGAGATTCGTAATAACTGCTCCCAGTGGAGCAACTCTCTGAGCGGCATCTTTATCATCTTTCATAAACGCGTTGCAGGTCACATTGATTTCTTCACGGACTGCTTCCATAACGACATTCAGTTCATCCCAGGCCGCCTGTGAAAACTGTGTATGGTTATCATGCATCTCATTTGCCATATGCGCGATATAAGATGCATGGTCACCGATTCGCTCAAAGTCATTGATCGTATGCAGATACAGAGAAACCTGTCTGGTCTGCACGGTATTCATCTCCCGCTTGGTCAGCTGG
>CAVBPN010000224.1:0-6523 GCA_963597235.1 bacterium | reverse complement strand
GAAGTAACAGGCGGAAGACTTGTTCCGGAATGGCTTGATGTAAATCAGGAAGCTTTAAGCGGAACTGTAAAAGAACTTCCAAGAAGAGAAGCAATCGATGTTCCGGTAAACGAAATGCTTATCGTCGAGCTGTATTCTAAATAATAATTAGAATATGATTTGTTGTAACTGTGGGGGGTATCTTCACAGTTACTGCATTCGTTAATACCCTCAAATGTTGACAAACCCAGAAGGAGGGACTTATAGTGTTTGATTTTAATAAACCAAAAATCGAAATTACGGAGATTTCCGAAGATAAAAAATTTGGCAGATTCGTTGTAGAGCCTCTCGAAAGAGGATATGGAACTACACTTGGTAATTCTCTCAGAAGAATTATGCTGTCATCCCTCCCGGGAGCAGCAGTCAGCCAGGTTAAGATTGATGGTGTCCTTCATGAATTCAGCTCTATCCCGGGCGTGAAAGAGGACGTTTCAGAAATCATCATGAATCTGAAAAGCCTTGCTATCAAGAATAACAGTGCCGACAATGAACCGAAGACCGCATACATCGAGTGTGAGGGAAAAGGTGTTGTAACTGCTGCTGATATTCAGGCAGATCAGGATATCGAAATCATGAACCCAGATCAGGTCATTGCTACTCTTAATGGTGGTAAAGACTGCAGACTGGCTATGGAACTTACAATCACACGTGGACGTGGATATGTAAGTGCTGACAAGGGTAAAACAGAAGATATGCCGATCGGCGTACTTGCTGTTGATGCGATCTATACACCGGTTGACCGTGTAAACATGATCGTTCAGAATACTCGTGTTGGTCAGATCACTGATTACGATAAACTTACATTGGATGTATATACCAATGGTACACTGGATCCGGATGAGGCTGTCAGCCTTGCTGCTAAGGTACTGAGCGAACATCTCAGCCTTTTCATTGACCTTTCTGAGAATGCTAAGACTGCAGAAGTCATGATCGAGAAAGAAGACAATGAAAAAGAAAAAGTTCTTGAAATGAGCATTGATGAGCTCGAACTTTCTGTTCGTTCTTATAACTGCCTGAAGAGAGCCGGTATCAATACAGTAGAAGAACTTTGCAACAAAACTTCTGATGACATGATGAAGGTTCGTAACCTTGGTCGTAAGTCCTTAGAAGAAGTACTTGCTAAACTGAAAGAACTGGGATTACAGCTTCAGCCTACTGAAGAGTAATTTCACTCAGAAAATATGAGCGGGGATGCCTAAGCATTTGTACAGTAAGACCGAACAAGCATGTATGAATGTCCCGCAGATGGAGGAAAATTAAATGGCAAAATATAGAAAATTAAGCAGAACTGCTGATCAGAGAAAAGCTCTGTTAAGAAACCAGGTGACAAATCTTCTGTACCACGGAAAAATCGTTACCACTGAAGCAAAAGCAAAAGAAATTCGCAAGATCGCCGAAGGTCTTATCGCTATGGCAGTACGTGAGAAAGATAACTTTGAGACAGTTACAGTAACTGCAAAAGTTGCACGTAAAGATGCTGATGGTAAGAGAGTTAAAGAAGTTGTAGACGGTAAGAAAGTTACTGTATACGATGAAGTTCAGAAAGAGATCACTAAAGATGCTCCGTCCAGACTGCACGCTCGTCGTCAGATGGCAAAAGTTTTCTACTCTGTTAAAGAAGTACCTGCAAAAGGTGCTGGCAGAAAGAAAAATACTAAAGACATCGATATGACTAAGAAGATGTTTGAAGAAATCGCACCTAAATACGCAGGACGTAACGGTGGTTACACAAGAATCGTTAAGATTGGACCGCGTAAAGGTGACGCTGCAATGGAAGTACTCATTGAGTTAGTATAATCTTTATGTTACTGAGAAGAGGTATCCGCATGGATGCCTCTTTTTTTAATTACAATTTATTCTATAAGCCTGATAATTTACGCTATACGGTTGATAAATTTCGCATTTTAGCGTAAAATTACTTACAAACACTATTTTAAGAAAAAGGAATTGCTGTCCGTTATTCATGACAGCAAAAGGAAATTGAAGATGAACATACGAAGAATAGTTGCAATCTGGGCTGCAAAGGCTGCCGGTGCCGGCTGTAAGATGCTGGGACGTCAGGGAGTTACCTGGGCAGGAAAGATTGCATTGAAGATATATCCACCGATCTTACAGGAACTTTCTGCAGAAGTACGGAAAGATATTTTTGTAGTCTGTGGAACGAACGGAAAGACAACTACGAACAATATGCTCTGTGCAGCACTGGAGGCAGAAGGGAATAAAGTCATCTGTAACCATACAGGTTCTAATATGCTGAATGGAGTTGTCGCTGCATTTGCTCTCAGCGCAGGTTTAAATGGACATATTGATGCAGATTATGCATGTATTGAGGTGGATGAAGCGTCCACCAGACATATTTTCACAAAGATCAGGCCGAATTACATGGTCATGACGAACCTTTTCCGTGACCAGCTGGACCGCTACGGAGAAATTGACATTACCATGAATATTCTCGAAGAGATGATCCGTAAAGTCCCAAATATGAAGCTGATCGTAAATGGTGATGATGCTCTTTCTGCATATCTTGCGAAAGACAGCGGAAATCCATGTATTTATTATGGAATCAGCCGTCCGGTCATGAAAAACGAAACAAATGAAATCCGAGAGGGACGTTTCTGTAAATGTTGTGGGGAGCGCCTTCAGTACAGTTTCTATCATTACAGCCAGCTTGGTGATTATAAGTGCCCAAAATGCGGATTTAAACGTCCGGTTCCTGACTTTGATGCAGAGGATGTGTATGTTGGTGACCAGCTCTCCTTCAGTGTAGAAAACAGACGTATCACAGCTAATTATAAGGGATTTTATAATGTATATAATATCCTTGCTGCTTATGCGGGAATCCGTACAGCCGGTCTTAAGGCTGAACATTTTACGGACATGCTGAAGAAATTTAATCCGGAGAACGGACGAATGGAGCAGTTCCGTATTAAAGGAACCAGTGTGATCCTGAACCTTGCAAAGAACCCGGCGGGATTTAATCAGAATATCTCTGCAGTGATGCAGGATCGAAATCCGAAAGATGTTATCATTGCAATTAATGATAATGCTCAGGATGGAATTGATATTTCCTGGCTCTGGGATGTTGATTTTGACCGTTTCAGCGACGAGAGCGTACGTTCTATTACAGTCAGTGGTATCCGCTGCCAGGATATGCGGCTGCGTATGAAATATGTGGATATCCCGTCTGTTCTGGAATCTGATGTAGAAAAGGCAATCCGTGACCGCATCGAAGACGGAACCGGAAATCTTTATGTGCTGGTAAACTATACAGCACTGTTCAGCACCAGAAACATTCTGAAGAAACTGGAGGGAGAACACAAATGAAACTTACGATAGGACATTTATATCCGGATCTTCTGAATCTGTATGGTGACAGAGGAAATATCCAGTGTCTGATGAAACGCTGTCAGTGGAGAGGCATCGAGGCAGAAACCATTGCCTATGAGACTGATGATACGATTGATTTTTCAAAACTTGATATAGTGCTCCTCGGAGGCGGTTCTGACCGTGAACAGATGCTTGTCTGTGAGAAATTAAAGACGATTCAGAAAGATTTTAAGGCATATGTAGAGGACAATGGTGTTGTGATCGCAATCTGCGGTGGCTATCAGCTTCTGGGAAAATATTATAAGACCGATCAGGGAATGATCACAGGTCTTGATCTTGTAGATATGTACACAGAGCAGGAAGAGGGACGACTTATCAGCAATATTGTTTTGAAGAGTGATCTTTTTGGTATGCCGGTTGTCGGGTTTGAAAATCATGGCGGAAGAACCTGCATCAATAATAATAAACCACTGGGTAAGGTGCTCTATGGTTCCGGAAATGACGGAAAATCCGGATATGAGGGAGTGGTTTATAAAAATGTGATCGGAACATACCTTCATGGACCGCTTCTTCCGAAGAATCCTCAGCTTGCAGACTGGCTCATTGAACATGCGCTTAAAAAGAAATATGGTGAAGAGACGGTGCTGACTCCACTGGATGACAGTCAGGAAAAAGAAGCGAATGATTATATCGTGCATCGTTTTGTACACGAAAACAAATAGAGTGACAGTAAATAACAAATGAAGAGGGAAGAAATATGGCAAAATCACGTAATCAGAAAGGTAAGATACTGGTTCTTGAGCATCTTCTTGCAGGAACCAGTGAGAGTCGTATAGTGACGATGCAGGAAATTCTTGATAAACTCATGGAATATGGAATCACTGCGGAAAGAAAGAGTATTTACGATGATATAGAGGCTCTGCGTGAATTTGGACTGGACGTAGAGTATAAAAGAGGCAGACCGGGCGGATATTATCTGGCTGGAGGCGTGGAAGTGCCGGGGACAGCTGCTCCGGTACATAAAAAAGTGGAAAAAACAGTTTCAGAAGAGGCCGAACCAGTGAAAAAAGCCAAAGAAGCAGCACCGGTTCTTCTTTCTGTGGAACAGATCCTTTGTAAAGAGGAAATCCAGGATTCTGAAAAAATGATGAAATTGCAGTGCAATGCTTCCAGAGAAGAAGAAATCTGTGCATATTTTGGAAACTATGGAGAATACAGGTTAAAAGACTCCGGTTCACTGCATGTGACAGCACCGCTTACTGCAGGACCCAAATTTTATGGATGGCTGGCTATGATGGGAAAAGATGTCCACATTCTGAAACCGAAGAAAGCGGCTGCATCTTACCGTGATTATCTGAAATCACTTGCAAAAGATTACAAGGGAATATAAGCAGAAAGGAAATCAGCATGAAAAAAAGAGCAGTATGTATGTTACTGGGAGTTCTTCTGACGGGAACTCTGTTTACCGGCTGTGGAAAAAATAAAGCAACAGAGGCGGCCAGTGAAAGTGCGCAGACTGAAAAAGAGGGAACCGGGGAGCAGACAGAGGAGTCAGATTCTGAGGATAAGAAGAACAGCGAATCTTCTGATAAAAAGAAAGATGAAACTGCAGATACGAAAGACACAGAAACGACAGATGAAGCCGCAGATACCGTGGAAGAGGAGAAAGAAAAAATTGCAGTACTTCTTCCGGATGAACAGAACTGGGCGCGAGATGCAAAAGAACTGGAACTGCAGTTTCAGGAAGACGGTTATGAACCGGTGCTTCTGTATGCAGATAATGACAGTTCCAGACAGGTATCTCAGATTCGGCAGATGACGGAAGATGCAGTTTCTGCAATGGTGATCGCACCGGTTGATCCGTATGGACTGACAGATGTACTTACAAGTGTGAAAGATGCAGAGATTCCGGTAATTTCTTATGATGATCTGATCATGGATACGAATGCAATAAAATATTATGTTACATTTGGCGGACGTCAGGTGGGACAGATGATCGCAAAACAGATCATAGACAATGAAGAACTGGATAAAGCACAGGAAAATAAGGAATCCCGTACGATTGAATTTTTTATGGGTTCACTGGATGATACGCAGGCACTGTTCCTTTATAATGGTGTAATGGAAACACTGCAGCCATATTTTGATGATGGAACACTGGTATGTAAATCCGGAAAAACATCTTTTGACGATACCGGAATCCTTCGCTGGAGTACAGATCTTGCAAAATCAAGGATGACAGATATCCTGACACAGTATTATCCGGATGGAGAAGTGCCGGATATTATCTGTACCGGATTTGATAATGCAGCAATGGGCGTAGATGAAGCACTTGAAGAAGCAGGATTTGTTCCTGGAACAGATATCTGGCCGTTAATATCCGGATCAGGCTGCAATGCAGATGGTGTACGCAGAATTGCAGAGGGAAAACAGTCCTTCAGCATTTTCATGGATCGAAGAGAGCTGGCAGATCAGTGTGAAGAGATGGTGAATGTTTATCTTCATGGAGAAGATGATCCGGAAGTCAATGACTATGAACAGTATGATAATGGCACAAAGATCATCGCAAGTTACCTCTGTGAGCCTCAGATGATCGATCGTGAGAATTATGAGATTCTGATCGATAATGGATATTATACAGAAGATGAAGTGAAACCGGTGGCAACACCAACACCTACAGAAGCACCGGTAACGCCGACACCTGTAGAAACAGTGACACCAACACCGGATAAGAAGGCAGAGCCAACACCGACACCAGCACCGACCGAGACGGTAGAGCCAACAGCGACACCAGCACTGACCGAGAAGGCGGAAACAACAGAGACAGCGACACCAACACCGACTGAGAAAGCAAAAACAACACCGAGTGCGACTCCGAAGGCGAAGGTTACGCTGAAAAAATCAGAAAAGAATAAAAAATAATATATAGTACATAATAAAAAAGAACTCCTGTTTATGCGGGAGTTCCTTTTACGTTTAAGTTTATTCACGGAAAGTTAAAGAGTCATCAGTCATAGATTCAACGATTGCGAGGGATTCCAGACGAACCCCCATATCACGGATCTTCTGACCGCCATTCTGGAAGCCTTTTTCGATTACAATTCCTGCACCTTCAAGAGTAGCACCGGATTCTTTCACAATGTCGATCAGTCCAAGC
>CAVBPN010000223.1:0-5939 GCA_963597235.1 bacterium | reverse complement strand
GAACACCCCCGACTGCTCCAGGCAGTCAATGAAAATAAAGTGAGGACTATCAAATGAGTGAAGAATTCAAAAACGGAAGCTGTGCGCCAAGCGACTGTGCATCCTGCGGACTGGACTGTGGAAGCACTTCTCCGGAAAATCATAACACGATCACACTGACTCTCGATGATGACACAGAAATTGAATGTGCGATCCTGACTGTATTTCCGGTAGATAAACAGGAATACATTGCCCTGCTTCCATTAGACGAAAACGGACAGAACCAGAACGGAGAAGTTTATCTCTATAAATTCTCCCGTACCGAAAACGGCGATCCGGTTCTTGCCAACATTGAAGATGACAGCGAATACACAAAAGCTGCCGAAGCTTTTGACATCGTTATCGAAAACGCCCGTAAGGCAGAAGCTGCCGGCGAACCACTGGAATAATAATTTCTGTACACAGTAAAATTTATTCCGAAAATAAACAAAACAAAATGGAGACCTGAGCCACATCGGCCTGAGTCTCCATTTTATTTTGCTTATTTCTTTTCTGTAGTACTTCCAAATCCACCATTGCGGATGCCGTCAGCCTCGTCATCTACTGTGATTCCATACTCTACAAAAATTCCCTGCATAAATCCTGTTCCGGCCTGAATACTGACCGTCTTTCCTTCATTACTGTCATTTGTAATCTTTGCAAAAATATGTCCTTCATTATCAGAATAGAAATAATCACTGTCAATGATAGCTGCAGACGGAATTTAAATCCCAGACCGCTTCTCGGGTAGCATTTCAATACCCAGTCCTGCTCCATCTCCACACGGATACCGGTTGGAATCTTCGCTGTTTCTCCCGGATTCAGTGTAATATCTGCAGGTGTAAAGAAATCATATCCCGCACTTCCGGCGGTTGCTCTTACAGGAAGTCGAAGTTTTTCGTAAACATCCTGTACTTCTTTATCATCTGCTGCCGGGAATGTATCTTTCCAGTCTTTCGCAAACTGCTCCGGACTTACTTTATGAAATTTTGCAATTCGTCTCATGCTGCCTCCTGTATATCCGTCAAAACGAACTATAAGTTTCTGATCTCTGTCACTTAATTGGTACAGTGCAGAACGATCTTTCCCTCACGAAGTGTCGCAGGGACATCTATCACACGCTGATTGGATGAGCCTTTCCAGCGAAGAGAAGTATCTCTTTTATTAATCTCGAATTCACCGTCTACACAGACATCCAGATACTGTACGATCTTTTCGTTACAGATTTCTTCCCATGAAGAACCTGTATAAAGCCAGATCGTTTTATTCGGATATTTCTCCTTAATCTTCTTAGCAAAAGCAGTAACCACAGAAATATTGGACGGATGCAGCGGATCTCCTCCGGAGAAAGTGATTCCGCTGACATAGTCTTTGTCCAGTTCTGTAAAGATCTCTGCTTCTTCTGCTTCCGTAAACGGAAGACCACCATTCGGATCCCAGGTAATCGGATTCTGGCATTCCCGACAGCAGTGATTACAGCCGGCAACCCAGAGTACCACCCGGAGTCCGTCTCCGTTCAGCATATCATCCTTGGTTATATTATGATATCTCATATTTATGCTTCTTCCGGTACATCCTTAATGCTGAAACTCATTCTTCCCATCTTGTCTTTTCCAAGGCAGATTACTTTTACCTTGTCACCAAGCGTCAGAACATCTTCTACACGGTTGATTCTGTGATCGCTGATCTTGGAAATGTGAACCATTCCTTCTTTGCCAGGAGCAAACTCAACAAATGCACCAAATTCTTTAATGCTTACAACAGTACCTTCAAAGATCTGTCCTGCTTCGAAATCTGTTGCGATTGTCCTGATCATCTTCTTTGCTTCATCCATACCGTGCTGATCAACACCACAGATAGATACAGCACCTTCGTCTGTAATATCAATCTGTACACCTGTACGCTCGATGATCGCATTGATGGTCTTTCCTCTCTGTCCGACTACATCACCGATCTTCTGAGGATCAATCTGAATCTGAACAATCTTCGGTGCATATTTATTTACATGGCCACGTGGAGCTGCGATGCATTTCTCCATAACCTCTGTAAGGATATATTCTCTCGCTTCTTTTGTTCTGCGGATTGCTTCCTCTACGATCTGTCTTGTCAGACCATGGATCTTGATATCCATCTGGATTGCTGTAATACCGTCATGTGTACCAGCAACCTTAAAGTCCATATCTCCGAAGAAGTCTTCCAGACCCTGGATATCTGTCAGTACGATATAATCATCATCTGTAGCACCTGTAACCAGACCACAGGAGATACCTGCAACCGGTTTACGGATCGGTACACCTGCTGCCATCAGAGACATGGTAGATGCACAGATACTTGCCTGAGAAGTAGATCCGTTGGATTCAAATGTCTCGGATACGGTACGGATTGCATATGGGAACTCTTCTGCTGACGGAAGTACCGGAACAAGAGCTCTCTCTGCCAGTGCACCGTGACCGATCTCACGACGTCCCGGTCCTCTGGATGGTTTTGTCTCACCTACAGAATAGGACGGGAAGTTATAATGATGCATATATCTCTTGGATGTTTCAAACTCATCAAGTCCGTCGATTCTCTGAGCCTCAGAAAGAGGAGCCAGAGTTGTCATTGTGCAGATCTGTGTCTGTCCACGGGTAAACATAGCAGAACCATGCACTCTCGGGATAATATCAACTTCTGCTGCCAGAGGACGGATCTGTGTGATCTGACGGCCGTCCGGACGTTTATGATCTTTAAGGATCATCTTACGAACGGTCTTTTTCTGGTACTGATATACAGCTTCGCTGAGAACAGTCAGCCATTCTTCATTGTCTGCAAATGCATCCTGAAGTCTTGCTGTGATCTCACGGATATTTTCTTCTCTTGTCTGTTTGTCGTCTGTGAAGACAGCTTCTTCCATTTCTTCAGGTGGTACGATCTTCTTGATCGCCTCGAACAGTTCTTCCGGAACTGCACAGGAAGCATACAGATGTTTTTCTTTTCCGCACTCTGCTACGATCTTGTCGATAAAACGGATAATTTCCTGGTTTACATCATGTGCTTTATAGATTGCCTCGATCATGGTATCTTCCGGTACTTCGTTCGCTCCGGCTTCGATCATGATAACTTTTTCTCTTGTGGAAGCAACTGTCAGCTGAAGGTCGGAAAGTTCTTTCTGAGCCAGTGACGGGTTGATGATGAATTCGCCGTCAATCAGACCTACCTGTGTGGTAGCACACGGACCGTCAAACGGGATATCGGAAATGCAGGTTGCGATAGAAGAACCAAGCATAGCCGGGATCTCCGGGTTGCACTCAGGATCAACGGACATAACCATGTTGACCAGAGTTACATCATTTCTGTAATCCTTCGGGAACAGAGGACGCATCGGACGATCGATTACACGGGAAGTCAGGATCGCATGCTCGCTTGCTTTTCCTTCTCTTTTATTAAATCCTCCAGGGATCTTACCTACAGCATACATTTTTTCTTCATATTCAACGCTCAGCGGAAAGAAATCAATTCCTTCTCTTGGCTCTTTTGATGCTGTTGCTGTGGAAAGTACAGTTGTGTCACCATAATGCATCAGAGCTGCACCATTTGCCTGCTTTGCGACACGGCCGATATCTACAGTCAGTGTTCTGCCGGCTAATTCCATAGAATAACTTTTGTACATACTTTTTCTCCTTTAAAATCTGTGTTAATTATTACTGTCTATTCGTTCACAGCAACCGGGTCATTCAGAAGCCCGAAACAACTGAAAAAACCACTGAACTCAATGGACTTTTCAGTAGTCTCGGAAATAACTCCTGTCATAACTCCTGCTATGAACATATAAAACTGTAACATGTAAAAATGGGGCGGATGGTTATCCGCCCCGTCCGTATACTAATTATTTTCTTAAACCTAATTTTTCAATCAGTGCACGGTATCTTTCGATGTCTGTTTTCTTCAGGTATGCCAGAAGTCCACGTCTCTGACCAACCATTTTCAGCAGACCACGTCTGGAATGATGATCTTTGTGGTGTGTCTGTAAATGCTCTGTCAGCTCCTGAATTCTTGCTGTGAGAACTGCAACCTGTACTTCCGGTGATCCTGTGTCACCCTCGCATCTTGCATATTCTTTCATGATTGCCTGTTTTTTTTCTTTTGAAATCATTGTGATTTCCTCCTTAAAATATAATAATTAATGAACCGCCACATATTAAGAAACGGTTGGAGATTCCAATCTCTGAATATGGGCTGAATTACACCTCGACCAGTATAGCATAAAACATACAGCATTGTAAACAACTATTTTTTGCCGGATGAGAAACTTTTTTCCACTTATTTTTTCTGTTGAAAATATGCTTTTCCCGTCTCGATATCTTTTCGGATCTGTGCCTTCAGTGCCTCAAATGAAGCAAACTTCTGCTCAGGACGGATAAACTTATAAAAATCAACTGTACACTTCTGTCCATAAAGATCCAGATCACAGTCAAACAGATTCGTTTCCACTCCAAGGAAATCCTCCCCGACTGTCGGCTTATACCCTACATTGGTGATTCCCGGATAATCTGCATCTTTAAAATGGGACATCGTTACATAGACACCATTCGGAGGCATCAGTTTGGACTTTGGCGGAATGATGTTGGCCGTCGGAAAGAAATCCCTGTGTCCCATTCCTCTTCCATGCTCGATCGTACCTGCTGTAAAAAACGGATTTCCAAGAAGATCGGTAATTTTTTCCATGTTTCCCTTTTTCAGTTCTTCACGGATATAAGTACTGCTGATCTTGCGGCTGCCTTCCATTTCTTTTTGAATCACGATCGTATCATACGCATACTTCCCGCCAAATTTTTCCAGAAGCTCCGGAGAACCCTTACGTTCATATCCAAACCGGAAATCTTCTCCTACTACTATGCAGGACGCCTGAAGATCTCCTTTGAGGATCTGACGGATAAACACATCTGCTTTCATATGTCTGATCTGTTCATTCAAAGGACATTCCAGCAGTACATCCACTCCCATCTTTTCAAGAAGCATACGACGCTCTGTCGAAGTAAGGATTGTCTGACGGTCAGAAACAAATGCCATGACCACTGCCAGTTCTCCATATTCTTTTTTTCTGTCAAGGATCGTCTGGATCAGTTTCCTGTGTCCGCGATGAATTCCGTCAAACTTACCCAGTGTCACTGCACACCGGGTAAATTTCGGAAACTGTCCGTCAATCTTTACGTATTCCATATTATGCTGTTACTCCTGACTTTTACAACCCACCTGTGAGCCTATAAAAACATTTTCTGTGGCTGATAGCGTTTTTTTTCATCTTCCCACTGGTAAATTCCTTTGAATTCACCCTGACTGTCGCACATACGCACCCAACCTTCTTTATGCTCTCCACGAACAAATCTTTCTGCAAGTGCATTGCCGTTTTCCAGAAGGCGGTCACCTTCCCGTGTACAAAAAATTTCCGGATAATCTTTCAGGACCTGCCCGATACTGATCACCCGGTCTCCAATTGTACCATCCTTCACTGCCTCTTCCACCTGCGCAAGTGTCATGCTGTCTTCCCAGACAAAATTACCGGATCTGGTACGAAGCAGTTCTTCCATACAGCCGCCACATCCCAGTTTCTGTCCGATGTCATGACATAAGGTTCGGATATAAGTTCCCTTACTGCAGGTAACAGAAAAACGCACATACGGAAGTTCCATCTTCTTGATATCTATCTCATAAAACTGCACCGTCCGCGGTTTTCTCTCTACAGTCTTCCCTTCTCTGGCAAGCTCATAAAGTTTCTTTCCGTCTACTTTCAGTGCAGAATACATCGGCGGAATCTGCTGCTGTTCTCCCAGAAAGCTCTCGATCACACTTCGAACCTCTTCTTCTGTTACTTCCACAGGACTTTCTTTCAGGACTTTTCCTGTCATATCCTGCGTATCTGTCTCCAGTCCCAGATGAAGAAG
>CAVBPN010000222.1:1045-19281 GCA_963597235.1 bacterium | reverse complement strand
GAATAAGCTTCTTCCGGTTCCTGCATCATCGAACCAGTATAACTTTCTATCGGTTCATTCAACATCGGATCAGCGTATGTTTCCTGTGCATAGCTGTCTGCCGGCTCCTGACAAAACTCATCTGCCTGCGGTGTGATCTCACGAGGTTCCTGATAAAATTCTGTCGGCTCTGCACGATGGATCTCAAACATCGGCTGTTGTGGTACAGTTGCCCCGGTATTTTCTGACGGTGCACTATCTGATGGCACATTATCAACCGTAGCATCCGGCACTACAGCATTTTCTGAAATATCTGCGTTCCCATTCATACCTGCTGCAGATTCATTCTCTGTTGTCATGTCATTATTATTTGAAATATTTGAAACTTCAGCTGTCTTCTTATCTCCGCCAACTGTTTTTCGATTCTTTTTCTTCTTTGCTTCCGGCGGAACGAGCAATGTTCCATCCAGAAATCCCGTTGATTTTTTCTCTTTTCCTGATTCTGCCCCACCCTCGGCATTCTCCTGCGCCAGGGCTTCTTCCAGTTCCCGTACACGCTGTGCCTGACGTTCCTCTCGTCTGTGTCTGCGTTCCTGAACACGAAGCTCTTTACGAAGGTCTCTCTCCGGCTGACCTTCCATGTACATATCACGACCATCTTTCGCAAGTGCGCAGATTGCATCCCATATACGGAACACAAAACCAAAAAACGATTTCTGCGTGATCAGGATCAGTGAGATCAAAAGCACCAGAACAATGATCACATAGCCACCGGCAACACCAAATGCGGAGGTCGTTGAGATACAGATTGCTCCGCCAAGTACACCACCGCCCGTTCTGTACGTAGAACAGGTAGAATAATATTCTGCCATAGTCGTGCTTGACATATATCCTTCCGTCAGAAGCTGCACCAGTCCGCACAGAAAAATAAAGAACACAAGCGTCGCAAGTGCTTTCTTATACGCAAGCGGGTTTTTACTGTTTGATACAAGGAATGCCGCTCCCACAAAGATCAATATCGGGAAAATGTATGCAAGCAGCCCCATAATACCAAAAGAAGCCTTACTGATCGCAGCTCCGACAACTCCACCCATCCCCAGATTACTGATGATCAGGATGATCGATGCTGCCAGAATCGTCAGCAGAATGATCTCTGTCTGAAATCCGCTGGTAACGCCCTGCTTTTTTATCTGCTTTCTGCTCTGCTTTTTTCTTGTATTTTTACGTCCGGAAGTGGCTTTTGTGTTTCCTCTTCGGTTGCTCTGTTTCTTTGCTGCTGCCATTCAGGCACCCCTCCTAATGATTCTTCCTAAAAATCCGCCGGAAGATCTTCCGGCAGAAAAAATATCCCTGATCATGCGTAATTTGCTACAAGCGCAATGATTCCCGCTATAAAACAATAATACGCAAAAAAGCGGAATTTTCCATTATGTACCAGTTTCAGACATGCACGGATCGTAAGACTTCCCACAACTGCCGCCACGATCATTCCAAATACATAAGAAAAACCAAGTCCCACGGTCATATCTGCTGAGCCAAACTGCCCCAGTTCCATGATCAGGGCACCGATGATCGCAGGAATAGACAAAATATAAGAATATTTTACTGCAAAAGTACGGCTGAATCCGCTCATCAGACCGGCACTGATCGTCATGCCGCTTCTCGAAAATCCCGGAAATACAGAAAGTCCCTGACAGATTCCAATCCACATAGCATTCGAAAAGCTCGCATCTTTTGCCGCTTTTGTGCCGCCAACCTGGCTCAGATCAATCACCAGAAGAATAATACCAGTGATCAGGATTCCAACGCCCGGCATAAGCTTCGAAACAGCAGCCATCGCAACAAGCCGGCGCGCTGTATATCCAAGGAATATCGTCGGTACCATAGAAAGCATCAGAAGAACCGCAAATTTACGATAAATGTTACTTATGATCTTCGCATAATGAAGCTGCTCTCCTGTACGTCTGTTATGTATATAGAGATTTGCGTTTCCAATCACATCCATTAACATTTCGATGGATTCTACAGTCAGTCTGCGGATATCTTTCTGAAAAGTCATAAAGATCGCAGCCAGTGTTCCGACATGAAGCATAACCTCCATAAGTACTCCTGGTCCATGTTCCATGCCAAGTATATTCTGAACAAAACAAAGATGTCCAAAACTGCTGACCGGAAGAAATTCTGTAATTCCCTGCACGATTGCAAGTAAGATAATATAAAGAACTATCATATTTTTATCCTTTTCTTTCAACTAATCTGTGCCATGTTATCCGGCAAAATTCTCATAACAGCCTATAAAGGCACATTAACAGTGGATAGTATAACATATTCCCGAAAAACTTACAAGACAGCAAAAAAGAACTTGTGTTCTTATTTTATTCAAAAAAGACCTTCCGACACATTTCTGCACCGGAAGGTCCCTGATTCATTTTATTTATTTTTCAGATATTCATCGATACCTTTAGCACCAGCTTTACCAGCTCCCATAGCAAGAATAACTGTAGCTGCACCTGTAACAGCATCTCCACCGGCGTAAACGCCATCTTTTGATGTCTTACCGGTTTCTTCTTCAGCAACGATACATCTTCTCTTATTGATCTCAAGTCCCTTAGTTGTGGAAGAGATCAGCGGGTTCGGGGAAGTACCGAGTGACATGATAACGGTATCAACATCCATATCATATTCGGATCCCGGAATCTCTACCGGACGACGTCTTCCGGATGCATCCGGCTCGCCCAGTTCCATCTTAACAACCTTCATAGCATTTACATGTCCGTTCTCATCAACAAGGATTTCCTTCGGATTTGTAAGAAGATCAAAGATGATTCCTTCTTCTTTTGCATGATGAACTTCTTCTGCTCGTGCCGGAAGTTCTGCTTCACTTCTTCTGTAGACGATATGTACTTCAGCACCAAGTCTCAGAGCAGTTCTTGCAGCATCCATAGCTACGTTACCACCGCCGACAACAGCAACTTTCTTACCAGCTGCGATCGGTGTATCATAAGAATCATCGAATGCTTTCATCAGGTTGCTTCTTGTCAGGTATTCGTTTGCAGAGAATACACCGCTTGCGTTTTCTCCCGGGATTCCCATGAACATCGGAAGACCAGCACCGGAACCGATGAATACAGCTTCAAATCCTTCATCTTCGATCAGCTGATCGATCGTTGTGGATTTACCGATGACAACGTTTGTTTCAAACTTAACACCGAGCTCTTTAACTTTCTCGATCTCTTTCTTAACAACTTTCTGTTTTGGAAGACGGAATTCCGGAATGCCATAAACAAGAACTCCACCAAGTTCATGAAGAGCTTCGAATACAGTTACGTCATAACCTGCTTTTGCAAGGTCACCTGCGCAGGTAAGTCCGGAAGGGCCGGAACCGATAACTGCAACTTTATGTCCGTTCTTTACTTCTGCTCCAACCGGTTTGATATCATGTTCCAGAGCATAGTCAGCAACGAATCTTTCCAGTTTACCGATGGAAACAGCTTCACCCTTTTTACCACGGATACACTGTCCTTCACACTGAGACTCCTGAGGACATACACGTCCGCAGATAGCCGGAAGTGCGGAAGATAATCCGATCACTTTATAAGCTTCTTCGATGTTTCCTTCTTTGATCTGTTCAATGAATCCAGGAATGTTGATGGATACCGGACATCCCTCTACACATTTCGGTTTTTTACATCCGAGACATCTCTGTGCCTCTTCTGTTGCTTCTTCCTGATTATATCCAAGACAAACTTCTTCAAAGTTTGTAGCACGTACCTTCGGATCCTGTTCTCTTACCGGTACTTTATTTAACATTTTTGCATCTGCCATTACTTGTCACCTCCGCACTGTCCGCATCCACCGTGGTGGGTATCGCCTTCCTGAAGCTTCAGTAATGCACGTCCTTCTTCAGTCTTGTACATCTGGCTTCTCTTCATAGCCTGATCGAAATCAACGAGATGTCCGTCAAATTCCGGTCCGTCTACACAGGCAAATTTAATCTCATCGCCAACCTGGAGACGACATGCGCCACACATACCAGTTCCGTCAACCATGATCGGGTTCATGCTGACAATTGTATGGATACCAAGCTTCTTAGTAAGAAGACAGACAAATTTCATCATGATCATCGGTCCGATTGCAACACAGACATCATAGCTCTTTCCTTCGTTTGTAACGAGGTCTTCGAGAGTCTTTGTTACCATACCGGAACGTCCATAGGATCCGTCATCTGTTGTAACATAAAGGTTGGAAACAGCTGCGAGTTCTTTTTCAAGAATAACCATATCCTTTGTCTTGGAACCAAGGATTACGTCTGCAGTAATGTCATGCTCGTGAAGCCATTTTACCTGTGGGTAAACAGGTGCTGTACCAACACCTCCGGCAACAAATACAAGTTTCTTTTTCTTAAGTTTTTCGATGTCTTCGTGAACGAATTCAGAAGGACATCCCAGAGGTCCTACAAAGTCACGGAAAGAATCTCCAGCTTTTAATTCGGACATCTTAATAGTAGATGCTCCGACTTCCTGGAATACGATTGTAATCGTTCCTTCTTCACGATCATAGTCACAGATCGTAAGCGGGATTCTCTCGCCCTTCTCATCCATTTTTACGATGATGAATTGTCCTGGCTGACAATGGCTTGCAACACGCGGTGCGTGTACGACCATAAGATGAATCTTAGCTGCCAGTGTTTCAGCTTTTAAAATCTTATACATTGTTTCCCTCCTAGCATATTTTCATTCAATCCTCTAATAATAATACGCTAAAATCTGCTATATGACAAGGAAAACATTTATAAAGATGCATAAAAATGTCTATTTTTTCACAATTTTTTATATTTTATCATTTTCTTCATCAATCATTTCATGCAGTTTTTTAAGAGCGTCCCGGATTCCACCGACCGCATCGATCAGACCTTCCCTTACCGCCTCTTCCCCTTCCAGAAGTGTTCCCACATCCTTGACCAGCTGACTGGTGTCCAGCATCAGTTCCTCCAGCCGCTCCTGTGACGCTCTGGAATGCATCGCAATAAACCCTGTGATAGCGGTCCTGGATTTTTTCCATATTCCGGTAGGTCTGGGCAACACCGATAAACATCCCGCTCGAACGCACAGGATGAATGACCATCGTCGCACTCGGCACAACAAAAGAATAATCTGCTGATACCGCCATCGGCACCCCGATTGAATGGCCGCCGCCAAGTACCAGCGACACTGTCGGAATACTTAAAGAAGCGATCATCTCCGCAATGGCAAGTCCCGCCTCGACATCTCCGCCCACCGTATTTAAAAGAATCAGAAGTCCCTCGACTTCTTCGTCATCTTCGATCATCGCTAGTTTCGGCAGAACATGTTCATATTTCGTCGTCTTACTCTGAGACGGTGCTGCATCGTGCCCTTCCACTTCACCGATGATTGTCAGAAGTTCGATCCGATGCCTCTTTGCATTCTGATCAAGCATCAGTTCTCCCATTTCTTTAATCTGATCATTCTGTTTTTCTTCTTTATCCAATGTCTGCTGTTTATTATTTTCGATTCCTTTTTCGGACATAAAAAATACCTCCATGAAATTTGAAAGTTCATGAAGGTATTTTGTGTGAAATTATCGATTATTATACATCAGATCACATCTCTGAAAGATCATTCGTTCCAGTTCGTCCACACATCTGTGACATCATCATCCTCATCAAGAAGATCCAGTGTTCTCTGAAGGTTCTTGATATCTTTTTCATCTGTCAGATCAACGTATGTCTGCGGAACCATGGCAACCTGAGCTTCCACCATCGGAATGCCGGCTTTCTCCAGAGCTTCACGTACAGCACTGAAATCATCCGGAGCTGTCAGAACTTCAAAGCTGTCTTCTTCTTCGTTGAAGTCTTCTGCACCTGCATCAAGAGCTGTCATCATCAGCTCATCTGCATCCATCTCGCTGCATTCGTCTTCCAGCTCTTCTTTATCAATGATAATCTGACCTTTCTGATCGAACATAAAGGATACACATCCCTGAGTTCCGATGCTTCCGTAACCCTTTGTAAATGCATTTCTTACATTACTTGCTGTACGGTTCTTATTGTCAGTCAGAGTCTCAACGATGATTGCAACACCATTCGGGCCATATCCTTCATATGTAGCACGCTCATAACTGTCTGCGGAATCAGCACCTGCTGCTTTTTTGATACCACGCTCAATTGTATCGTTCGGCATGTTGTTTGCTTTTGCTTTTGCGATAACATCACGAAGTTTGCTGTTGTTATTCGGGTCCGGGCCGCCGGCTTTAACAGCCATAACGATCTCACGACCGATTACGGTAAATACTTTACCTTTTTTTGCGTCATTTTTTTCCTTTTTGTGCTTTATGTTTGCGAATTTTGAATGTCCTGACATTTCTCACTCTCTCCTTTTGTTTCTTTGTCATTTATTTTTTCGGCCCGCACTCTTCCGATGGTTCTGTTTCCAAGGGAAAGGATCTTAAATCTGTAGCCGTTTGCAACAATTTCTTTATCCAGATCTTCTCTGGATGGGATATGTCCCAGAAACTCCGTCAGATAACCGTTCAGCGTTTCCATCTCCACATCGCCGAAATCAATATCCAGTTCCTGCTCTACGTCATCCAGGCTGGCCAGCCCGTCAATGATGATGCTGTTATCTACCTGAGTCCGGAATGTATCCTTACTTTCATCGTATTCATCAAAGATATCTCCTACGATTTCTTCAAGGATATCCTCCATCGTCACGATCCCGGCGGTCTGTCCGTACTCGTCCAGAACAACTGCCATATGTACCTGTCTGGCCTGCATGGTACGGAAAAGCTGTCCGATGTTTCTGGTCTCCGGAACAAAAGTCGCCTCCCGGATCAGTCCCGGAAGTTCTTTTAAAGGTTTATATTTTGCCCACAGATTCTGTGTATAGAATTTCAGTGCATCTTTATAATGGATCAGTCCGCGAATATCATCCATATCTTCTCCACAGACAGGATACCGGGAATTTCCCTCCTCCATCATGTGGTCCACAACATCCTTAAGCAGATCATCCATCGCAAAAGCAGCCACACTGCTTCTGTGCGTCATAACTGCACCGACTTCTTTATCTTCAAAATCAAAAATATTCTGGATCATCTCTGCTTCATCTTTCTGGAGAACGCCCTTCTCATGGGCTTCATCCACCATTGAGATGATTTCCTTTTCTGTGACGGCCTCTTCCTGCTTTCCGGTAAAAATATGCCGCAAATGCTCAAAAAAGGCTGTGATCCAGTCTATAATCTTCGCCGGCCCCGTACGGGGCAATCGACTGCCATCGTCCATTTGTATCTGTTCCTTCCGTAATCTGTTATTTACACCGATATAAATCAGTAAATCAGCATAATTACTGATAAAATATAGCACTTTAGATTCTGTTCGTCAAGGATAACCGCCTAAAAAGTAAGCTCAAGGCTGATTTCAAGGGCATGATTGACCCGATCCAGCATTGTCTGGTCGAGATGACATACCTTATCCTTCAGCCTTTTTTTATCGATCGTACGCAGCTGCTCCAACAAAATGACCGAGTCCTTTTCAATCCCGTAGGAAGAAGCATCGATCTCAATATGCGTCGGCAGCTTTGCCTTATTCATCTTAGACGTAATCGCTGCGCAGATGACCGTCGGACTATGCCGGTTCCCCACATCATTCTGAATGATCAGAACCGGGCGGACACCTCCCTGTTCGCTCCCGACTACCGGTCTTAAATCTGCATAAAAAATATCCCCTCTTTTAATTACCACACAATCACACTCCGATTCTTTTTTCTCTGGAATTAGTATTTCCATTTTTCTTCTGTGTATACATGCGTGGTATTTCTGCCGCTTTTCTTTCAGATTCAGCGGTCTTTACCGGCTATCTCCCGACCGGTCGTATTTATTCAAAGAAGGTCAGATCTCCCCATTCTCTGCCGTCCTTTATATAGACTCTCGGAACACGTTTACTGATATCACAGGCAAACTCATAAGAAAATCTGCCGGACATATCTCCAAATGTTTCAATACTGATGAACTCATCCCCGTCTTTTCCGATCAGCGTCACCTTATCCCCATGTTTTACATTCGGGATATGTGTCACATCCACCATAAACTGGTCCATACAGACTCTTCCGAGAATCGGTGCTTTCTGTCCATGAATCAGAACCCATCCCTTATTGGAAAGTGTTCTCGGGTATCCATCCGCATACCCTACAGGAATCGTTGCAACACGGAGGTCTGTTTCAGAAGCAAAGGTTCCGCCATAACTGATTGCTGTTCCTGCCTGAAGATCTTTTACATAAGCTACATGGCTTTTCAGTTCCATTGCCGGCTCCAGTTTTACAATCTCCCTCTCCACTTCATCAGATGGATAAATACCATAAATCGTTATTCCCGCGCGGACCATATTCAGGTTTGCCTCCGGCATGCGAATGATTCCCGCACTGTTTGAACAGTGTTTCAGAGGAATCTGTACGCCGGCTTTTTCAAGAAACTCCGCAAAATCAAGATAACGATTCAACTGTTCTACTGCCGGCGCTTTATCTGTTTCATCCGCTCTCGCAAAATGCGTAAACATACCTTCGATCTCAACATTCGGAAGAGCAGCGATCTTTTTGATCTCCTCAACACTTTCCGGCTTATCCGTAAAACCGATACGGCTCATCCCGGTATCCAGGGCAATATGAATATGTACCTGTCTGCCCTGACGGACCGCCTCGCTGGAAAGTGCTTTCGCCATACTATATTCACAGACAGTCATGCGTACGTCTTTTTTTATCAGTTCCTGAAAATATTCCTCAAACACCAGACCAAGGATCAGCACTGGTTTCTCAATCCCCACGTTCCTAAGCTGGATTGCTTCTTCTGCTGTTGCAGTCGCAAAGCCCCAGATATAATCGTATCCTTCCACAAGACGGGCAATCGCTTCCGCGCCATGTCCGTAACCATCCGCCTTAATGACTGCCAAGATCTCTGTGCCATCTGCAATATTTTTCTTCATTTCTTCAAAGTTATGAGCAATTGCATCCAGAGAAACAACTGCCTTGACTCTCTCAAATTTCTTCATAATACACTCCTCTTCTTATCTGGTCTACTCAGATATTTTAGTGTCTTGTTTATTTTAAAACCTTTACGGCTCCTCGTACAATATCTCCGGCTTTCATGCCCGCCATTCCGACTTCTTCTGATGCCAGATCACCTGCCATTCCGTGAAGCAGAACGCCGAGTGCAGCTCGTCTGCCTGTATCTTCCGATGCGTTTTTCTTCTGTAGAAACATCGCCTGCACACCTGCAAGAATTCCGGATAACACATCCCCGCTTCCCGCAGTTGCCATCCCCGGATTTCCCTCCAGGCTGATCCATGCGGTTCCGTCCGGGGCAGCAGTCACTGTACATGCATCTTTCAGTACACATACTGCACCAGTCTCTCCTGCCAGCTCACAGGCAGCAGCAATACGGTCCATCTGAAGTTCCTTCACTGTTTTTCCCGTCAGACGGCTCATCTCGCCCATATGTGGTGTCAGGATCACATGTCCGGCAAGATATTTTTTCCATTCCGGATGCTGTGCCAGCAGATTCAGTCCGTCTGCATCCAGCACAAGAGGTTTTCCTGTTTCTATCGCGGCTTTCAGAAACCATTGTACCTTATCTGCCGATTTTTCAGAAATGCCAAGTCCCGGGCCAACTACCACAACGTCACACCAGTCAAAATCATTCCCATAATCACCCTGACTGTCCAGCATTGCCTCCGGCAACATTGTCTGTAACGGAATCCGATTCTCCTCCGATGTAACGATCTTTACCATTCCGGCGCCAGTCGCAAAAGCTCCCGAGGCACTAAGATAGGCGGCCCCGCACATTCCAGGACTTCCGGCAACAATCAGGATCTTCCCAAAAGTCCCCTTATTTCCATCCGGTATTTTACCCGGCAGGCAAGTAAGATCCGCTTTTTCTGTCTGCCATAAATGTTCCTGAACTTCGTCACTTTCATAGATGCCAGCATCCGCAACAACCACTTTTCCAGAAAATTTCCTGCCCGGATACAGACATAAACCGGCTTTTCGAAATGCAAACGTCACAGTCAGATCTGCACGGAAAGCAATTCCAAGCTCGGCACCTGTATCGCCGTTCACTCCGGAAGGTATGTCAACCGCCACCTTCCAGGCATCCATCTGATTTAATGCAACAATCACATCTTTATATTTTCCCTCTACCGGGCGGCTCAGTCCAACGCCGAAAATGGCATCTACTATAGTAGTATATTCCTCTGTTTCCAGGTTATTCACAACCGGTACCTGATAATTAGCCGCAATATTCAGCTGTCTCTGCATCTCCTCCGTCCTGTGCTCCGGATTTCCCACCAGATACAGGCTCGTCTGATAGCCATGCAGTTTCAGAATACGGGCAATCGCCACACCATCTCCGCCGTTATTTCCACTTCCACAGACACAGAGGATATGTTCCTTACGTTTTCTGTCCTCCAGTCTGGCTTCTATTTCTTCTGCTACCTTAAGTGCCGCCCGTTCCATCAGCACACAGGACGGAACCCCCATTTTATTAATGGTGTTTCCATCAAGAGTTTTCATCTCTTTACAGGTAACAATCTGCTTCATCTCTTCACCTCAACAGCTACATCTTAATCTATACTTTGCAGGATAGCACAAAAGGCTATTACGCAGTCTCCCCTCTTCGGGAGACGGTAACAGCCTGTCCTGCGCAGTTATTCACTTTCTATTATTGCTCGTCTTCTGTATGTTCCTGACGATACTGACTGAGATTATAGGATAAGGTCATCAGACTCTCAGAAAGATGAACATTCTCCACGATCACATCCTCTGGGGTATCCAGATCAATGTGTGCGAAATTCCAGATAGCCTTGATTCCGTTTTCAATTAAAATCTCCGCCATATCACGTGCCTTATTCTTCGGCAGTGTCAGAATTGCAATCTCAATATTATTTTCTTTCATGAAGAAAGGAAGATCACTGATCATCTGAATCTCGATTCCACGAACCGCAATTCCCTCAAGCACCGGATTAACATCAAAAATGCCTGCGAGCTTAAATCCTCTCTTCTCAAATTCTACATAATTGGCAAGTGCCTGTCCCAGATTACCTGCACCCACGATGATCATCGGGTGTACCGTATCCAGTCCCAGGATCTTACCGATCTCCGTATAAAGATATTTTACATTATAACCGTAGCCCTGCTGGCCAAATCCCCCAAAATTATTCAAATCCTGACGTATCTGAGACGCTGTAACACGCATTTTTTTACTAAGATCATTGGAAGAAATTCTTTCTACGTTATCTTCCAGAAGCTCACCAAGGTATCTATAGTATCGCGGCAGTCTCTTGATCACAGCTTTTGAAATCTGTTTTGCTTCCACCGTTGGTCCCTCCCTTATACTTTCCCGTTAATTATACCGAAATGACATTTTCTTGTCAATCAATGTTGTGAATTATATATAATTTTCGTTTATTTTCCTTTACAAAGGCCTTTTTTACTTTTATAATCATACCGTATATTTACTTCGGAGGAATAATTATGATCTTATCATGCCAGGGTATCTCCAAATCCTTTGGTGAAAAAGTGATTCTGGAAGATGCCTCTTTTCATATAGAAGAACGTGAAAAAGCGGCTCTGATCGGTAATAACGGAGCCGGAAAAACAACTCTGCTGCGCATTATAATGGAAGAAATCCATGCAGATGCCGGGCAGGTCGTCCTCTCTAAAGACAAACGAATCGGATATCTTGCACAGTATCAGGACGTACAGGGACATCGTTCTGTATACGAAGAACTCTTAAGCACCAAGCAGTATATTATTGATATGGAAGACCGTCTCCGTGCCATGGAACTTCAGATGAAAAATGCTTCCGGTGAAGAACTTGACCGTCTGATGAACTCCTACACACGTCTGACCCATGAATTCGAACTGGAAAACGGCTACGCATATAAAAGCGAGCTGATGGGTGTCCTGAATGGTCTTGGATTTACAGAAGAAGATTTTAATAAGCAGGTATCCACCCTTTCCGGCGGCCAGAAAACACGTGTTGCACTTGGTAAACTGCTGATCTCAAAGCCGGATATTCTCCTTCTTGATGAGCCTACCAACCATCTTGACATGGAAAGCATCGCCTGGCTGGAAACCTATCTTCTCAATTACCCGGGTGCTGTTTTCATCGTATCGCATGACCGTTATTTTCTGGACAAAGTTGTCACTAAAGTTATCGAGATTGATGCCGGACAGGTTCGCATGTACAGCGGTAACTACTCCGCTTACGCTGAAAAGAAAGCACAGCTTCGTGATGCCCAGTATAAGGCATACCTTAACCAGCAGCGTGAGATCAAACATCAGGAAGCGGTTATTGTTAAACTGAAATCTTTCAATAGAGAGAAATCCATCAAGCGTGCCGAAAGCCGTGAGAAGATGCTGAATAAGCTCCAGCGAATTGATAAGCCGATTGAAGTTCAGAGTCAGATGCGTCTTTCTCTGGAACCTCGTGTTGTCAGTGGAAATGATGTTCTGACCGTAGAGGAACTTGCAAAAAGCTTCCCTCAGCAGAAATTGTTTTCCAATATTTCCTTCCAGATCAAACGAGGCGAACGCGTTGCCCTGATTGGAAATAACGGAACCGGAAAGACCACAATGCTTAAGATCCTCAACGGACTTCTGGAAGCAGATGCCGGAACTTTTTCCCTCGGTGCAAAAGTTCAGATTGGTTACTATGATCAGGAACACCATGTACTTCATGCAGAGAAAACAATTTTTGAGGAGATTTCAGATACTTACCCAACACTGACAGAAACGCAGATTCGTAACATGCTCGCTGCATTTCTTTTTACCGGAGATGATGTATTTAAGGTAATCTCCTCTCTCTCCGGTGGTGAACGAGGACGTGTTTCTCTCGCAAAACTGATGCTCTCAGAAGCAAACTTCCTGATTCTCGATGAACCTACCAACCATTTGGATATTGCATCAAAGGAAATCCTTGAAGAAGCGCTGAACAGCTATACCGGCACGGTGCTGTATGTTTCTCATGACCGTTATTTCATCAACCAGACCGCAACCCGTATCCTGGATCTGACGAACCAGTCCGTTGTCAACTATATCGGCGATTACGATTATTATCTGGAAAAAAAAGAAGAGCTGACTGAGAAATATGCTCCATCTGCACAGGAAGCCGCTGAAGAAATTAAGGAAGAAACACCTTCTGAAGGAAAACTCACCTGGCAGCAACAGAAAGAAGAACAGGCCCGTAAACGTAAGCAGGAAAACGAACTTAAAAAAGTTGAGAAACGTATTGAAGAACTTGAAACACGTGATAAAGAAATTGATGACACACTCATCCTTCCGGATGTCTGCACAAATGTCGGTCGATGTGCGGAACTGAGCCGCGAAAAAGACAAGATTCAGGAAGAACTTGAAGAATTATATAAAAAATGGGAGGAACTCGCGTAACTGCGGTTCTCCCATAATATATGAGCCACTGTATCTCAGACGGATACAATGGCTCTTTTTAGTTACTTTTCTTTTTTATATATCTTACAGCATTTTCTCCAGAGATTCTCTGATTGCAAGGATAAAGTCACGGCTGTTCAGTACTGTCGGATTCTCAATCGTTGTGATCAGTGCAAGGTCCTTTGTCATCTTTCCGCTCTCAATTGTAGAAAGTGTAGCTTTTTCCAGCTTGTCAGCAAACTCTGCAAGTTTCTGATTGCCGTCCAGTTCACCACGTTTACGAAGAGCTCCTGTCCATGCAAAGATTGTTGCTACAGAGTTTGTAGATGTCTCTTTTCCTTCCAGATGGCGATAATAATGTCTCTGTACAGTTCCATGAGCTGCTTCATATTCATAATAACCCTGCGGAGAAACAAGAACAGATGTCATCATTGCAAGGGAACCAAATGCAGAGGAAACCATATCACTCATAACATCTCCGTCATAGTTCTTGCATGCCCAGATGAAACCGCCTTCTGCTTTCATGACACGTGCTACGATATCATCGATCAGACTGTAGAAATAAGTAAGTCCGGCTTCTTCGAATTTATCCTTAAATTCTGTATCAAATACAGTCTGGAATACTTCTTTGAATTTTGCATCATATGTTTTTGAAATCGTATCTTTCGCACCAAACCATACATCCTGTTTTGTATCCAGTGCATAGTTGAAGCAGCTTCTTGCAAAGCTTTCGATGGATGCAGTCATGTTATGCATACCCATCGCAACTCCAGGTGCTTTAAATTCCTGTACAAGGGAGCGTTTTTCTTCACCGTCTTCAGAAGTATAAACCAGTTCAACTTTACCCGGTTTATCAATGTACATCTCTGTATTCTTATAAATATCTCCATATGCATGACGCGCAAGTGTGATCGGTTTCTTCCAGTTACGTACACATGGTTCAATACCTTTTACAACGATCGGTGCACGAAATACGGTTCCGTCAAGAATTGCTCGAATCGTACCGTTCGGGCTCTTATACATTTTCTTCAGATCATATTCATCCATACGTGCATGATTCGGTGTGATGGTCGCACATTTAACAGCAACGCCATATTTCTTCGTTGCTTCAGCTGCATCAATCGTAACCTGATCATCTGTTTCATTACGGTAGTTCAGACCAAGATCATAGTATTCTGTATTCAGGTCAATAAACGGAAGAAGAAGTTCATCTTTAATCATTTTCCAGAGAATTCTGGTCATCTCATCTCCATCCATCTCTACCAACGGTGTCGTCATTTGAATTTTTTTCATAATACGTCTCCCTTGCTTTATCCGATTTTCTGTTACTGTTCATTTTCTTTACAATTTCATGTGAACAATGACCAATTTCCTACTATTCTATCCGAAAAAAGGATTTCCGTCAATACTTTCAGTCTTTACTATGGTAAAATCATGCATTTTTGTTTATACAATACCGCAATTTCCCTATATCTGCCGGAAATCCTACAATGCAAGAAACTTCCGGCAGTTGAATTTTCCCCATCCCTGCTGATTTCGCGGCAGCCCCATATCGTTACAGCTGTCTCTCAGCATCATCTTGATCTCTACGTTTGAAAGTAAAGAATCTTTTTCCAGTACCAGTGCAATTGCACCGGACACCAATGGTGTCGACATCGACGTCCCGCTTTTCATGCTGTAAAGATTTCCGGCTCCCGGTGCGCACGCCATGATCTGCCGTCCCGGCGCCACCAGATCCGGCTTACATACACATTCAAACGTTGGTCCTCGCCCCGATACTGCCCGTTTCCCCGACAGCATATCGCTGGAGCCGACCGTGATAATTTTTTTACTGCATCCCGGTGCTGTCACACTTCCCGGCTCCGGTCCCTGATTCCCGGCCGCTGCAACTACAACCAAACCCTCATCCCACAAACGCTCCACACCCTGTACCAGTACATCCTGATCATTTCTCGTCCGATAAGTCGTCCCTACAGAAATATTAACAATTCGAAGGTTATATTGCTCTTTATTTTGAATAATCCAGCAAAACGCCTGCAGTAAATCTTCTTTATTCCCGTTTCCAAATCGGTCCAGTACCTTCAACACTGCAAGCCTGCAGCCCGGTGCCATCCCCTTGTATTTACCCATAGAAGCCATTCCGCTTCCTGCAAGTATCCCCGCCACACAGGTACCATGTCCATTGTCATCATAAGGCATTTTTTTATGCGAAATAAAATCCGTAAAAGCACAGATTCTGCTGTCAAAATCTATATGCGGATAGATTCCCGTGTCAAGAATTGCCACTCCAATTCCTTTTCCTGTATAAAATGACTCGTTCATGCATATACTCCAGATAGAGGTTTCTATATTAATATATTCCAGTTTCAGTGAAAGGGGGTAAGGATTTTGATTATTGTGGCACTTATTCTGTTTTTCTGCCTGCAGGCATTTGTACTCTTCTGCTGTCTTGCCGCCGGCAACGACCCCGGATCACAGGAAATATCCGACCAGGAGCAGATGGATTATATACAGATGTGGATGAAAGATAAAAAGCGGAAAGCCTGATGGTTTTCCGCTTAAATGTTAAATCTTTATTCAACCGTTACACTCTTCGCAAGGTTTCTTGGCTTATCTACATCAAGTCCTTTTGCAACGCTCACGTAGTATCCCAGAAGCTGCAGCGGAATGACTGCAAGGGATGTTGCAAAGTGTGGATCTGTCTTCGGGATATATACGGTGAAATCCGCGGTATCCTCGATGTTATAATTTCCGAACGTTGTCAGGCCCATCAGGTAAGCGCCACGGCTCTTGCACTCTACCATGTTGCTGACTGTCTTTTCATACAGGGACGGCTGAGTGAGAACCCCAATTACCAGTGTACCGTCTTCGATCAGGGAGATTGTTCCATGTTTCAGCTCGCCTGCCGCATATGCCTCGGAGTGGATGTAGCTGATTTCTTTCATCTTCAGGCTGCCTTCCAGACAGATTGCATAGTCAATGCCTCGACCGATGAAGAATACGTCTTTTGCGTTTGCCTGTTTGGATGCAAACCACTGAAGGCGCTCTTTGTCATCAATGATTCTCTGAATCTTATCCGGCAGAGTTCCAAGTTCTTTGATGTATGCCACATACTGTTCCTCGGAAATCGTACCTTTTACTTTTGCAAACTGGATAGCCAGCGCATAGGATGCAATCAGCTGTGTGCTGTATGCTTTTGTTGTTGCAACGGAGATTTCCGGACCTGCCAGTGTATAGAACACATTGTCTGCTTCACGTGCGATAGAAGAACCGACAACGTTAACAATACCAAGTGTACGGATATTATTTTCTTTACAGAGTCTTAATGCTGCAAGACTGTCTGCAGTCTCACCGGACTGGCTGATAATGATTGCCAGGGCTTTCGGATTCAGAATCGGATTTCTGTAACGGAATTCGGATGCCAATTCAACACGAACCGGAACACGCACCATATCTTCAAGCACATACTGCGCAGCCATTCCTACATGATATGCAGAGCCACATGCAATGATGTAGATCTGATCAATGTCCTGAATGTTTTCGTCTGTAAGTCCGATTTCAGAAAGATCGATCTGTCCGTCTTTTACAACAGAATTCAGAGTATCCTGAACTGCCTTCGGCTGCTCATGGATCTCTTTCATCATGAAATGCTCGAAACCGGCCTTTTCTGCTGCTTCTGCATCCCACTCGATCGTTTTCATCTGTTTCTGAATTTCCTCGCCGTCCAGGTTGTAGAAAGTAATCTCACCTTTACGAACGCGAGCCATCTCCAGGTTACCGATATAATATACGTTTCTTGTGTATTTCAGGATAGCCGGAACGTCAGATGCAATATAAGATTCTCCATCAGACACGCCAAGGATCATCGGGCTGTCTTTACGGGCTACATAAATTTCTTCCGGATAATCTTTAAATATGATTGCAAGTGCATAAGAACCACGGATACGAACCATCGCATGGTTAATTGCATCAACCGGAGTTCCCTCATATTTTTTATAATAGTAATCTACCAGTTTAACAGCAACTTCTGTATCTGTCTCAGAATAAAATGCATAACCTTTACGTAGAAGTTTATCTTTCAGTTCCTGATAGTTCTCGATGATACCGTTATGAACTGCAACAACATTTCCATCATCACTTACATGCGGATGCGCATTGTTCTCAGACGGTTCTCCGTGAGTTGCCCATCTGGTATGTCCAATACCGCAGGTACCCGGAACAGATTCTCCACCGTTTGTCTTCTCGGATAAAACCTTCAGACGTCCCTTTGCTTTAATGACTTCTGTTTCACCTTCGCCATCACGAATCGCAATACCCGCGGAATCATATCCACGATATTCAAGCTTAGAAAGACCATCCAGAAGGATCGGCGCTGCCTGATGGCATCCTGTAAAACCAACTATTCCACACATAAATATTTCTCCTCTTCTCTTCGACCTGCCGCATGTTATACGCAGACAACTATAATAATGTAAAAAATAAGCATAATTTTATAAAAACCAAAATTTGCGTCTATCATAACACAAAACATGCTGGAATTCAACATTCTATCTCATGATAATATATGCACTGTAAATCAGATACATCAGCACCATAACGATACCTTCCCGTCTGGTAATCTTCTTTTCACTTCTCGCAAATGCCCAGACTGCAATTGAAAAGATGATCAATACCAGAACATCGATCACATTTTCGCTGATCAGAGATAGCGGGCTGATTGCAGACGCGATTCCGAGAACCATCAGAATATTGAAGACATTGGAACCAACCGCATTTCCCACCGCCATATCTACCTCGTTCTTACGT
>CAVBPN010000222.1:0-1035 GCA_963597235.1 bacterium | reverse complement strand
AAGATCTATCGCAATCCGGCTTGCCGCATCAACTGTCAGATCTCCACCAAACGCAATGGCTGCCGCTCCGCTAATGATGCATACGATACTTTTCGGATAAGAAAGAAGCTTCATCTCTCCATCCTCGAGTTCTTCTATGCCTTCAATCTCTACTTTCTTACCCTCTGCTCTTGCTTTCAGTGCAGTTCGGATCATATATAAAATATATCCTGCAAAAGCTCCCAGGAAAATCGCTCCATCCAGATGTCCAAGAGTCATCCCATGTGCATCGCCCCATGCAAGATACCCAAGTCCAAGAAGAATCAACGCACAGAGAACTGAAAAAGGAATATCTCTCGCGATAGTTTCTCGCTGTACCAGAACCGGTGTCAGAATCGCACACACACCAATTACAAACATCAGGTTAAAAATGTTTGATCCAACTACATTACTGATTGCAAGCTCATTGTTGTGCACCATAGATGCCGTTACACTGACTGCAGTTTCCGGAAGAGATGTTCCCATTGCCACGATCGTCAGTCCAATAATAATCGATGGAACTTTCAATTTCTTTGCAATGCTGGAACTTCCCTCTACAAAAAAGTCCGCACCTTTAATCAGAAACACAAATCCGATGAGCAAAAACACGGCTACCAGCACCAGTGGTGCATTGTTTATATACTGTTCCATAAAGAACTCCTTTCATTTATGATCCTGTCTCTACTGTATCATTTCACTTTTCAAAACCTGTCTTTTCGAAGCCTATCATATCATGAATCAATTATACCGTAAAGCCAAAAACACATTGCTCTTGACAATCATGACCAGATTTCTTGTATGGACTTATTCTCCCAAAAACTGCTCAACTACCTGTCTGATCAGAGTCCTCTGTTCAGGTGTAAGCTTCTCAATCTTCTCCAGCAGCTCCCGCACTTCCCGCGGAGCTTCTGTATCCTCATTAAAAAAATCACCCGGCGTGATCTGCAGATACTCACAGATGCTGAAAAATCCCTGCATCGATGGCAGTGCTTTGCCATTTTCGATCCGGTTAATATA
>CAVBPN010000221.1:6231-7428 GCA_963597235.1 bacterium | reverse complement strand
GTGCATGAGCTCCGGCTACGCTCTCCAGTGCCTCGGAAAGTTCCGGCTCCCACATGATTGCCGCATCCACGGAACCGCTCATAAATGCCAGACCAGCCTCTGTTGTATCTCCCATATCGATCACATTGATGTCGTCTTCGGTCAGACTGCTTTCGTTTTCCAGTGCTGTCAGGAAGAAATAATAGGATGAAGCGGACTTATCAAGAGCGACTTTCTTTCCCGCCAGATCATCCAATGACTTAATGTCTTCGGTTGCTACCAGACCATCCGCTCCCTCTGAAGCATCCATTGTGAGGACAAAATCGCTTGATGCCCCGTTTGCATACATCTTAATATTCGGGTCCTGAGCCGTTGCCAGAAACTGTATACTTCCTTTTGTAATCAACGCCGCATAGGTAGATTCATCTTCAATTACCTGAATATCTACGTTCAGCCCTGCATCTTTAAAATAACCTTCCTGCTGTGCGATAAACATCGGTGAATAACCCGTCCAGGTACAAAATGCCATCGTTACGTCTTTTGTGTCGTCCGCCATAACTGTGAATGGGCTTGCTACTATCAGTGCCAGTGGCAGAGCCATCATTACTTTCCATTTTTTCATAATCTTTTCCTCCTCGCAGATCTTTTTCATTAAATATTTTATTTATCCAGGGCTGCATCCTGGCTTTCCTGCCAGAGCATGTCCATGATTTTTTTCTTGGTTTCCAGAAATTCCGGAAGGATCAGAGAATTATGATTCCTCTCACCCGGAATATCTACCGTGATCGCATCCCGAACCGTTCCCGGTCGTCGGCTCATTACATAGATTCGTTCTCCCAGAAGTACTGCCTCATCAATATCATGCGTGATAAATAGGATCGTCGTCCCGGTTCTGCGGCTAATATCGGCAAGCAGTTCCTGCATAACCACTCTGGTCTGGGCATCAAGTGCTCCAAAAGGTTCATCCATAAGAAGCACTTCCGGCTCATTTGCCAGCGTTCTTGCGATCGCTACTCGCTGTTTCATTCCACCGGAAAGCTGTCTTGGAAGCGCATCTTCAAATCCTTCCAGTCCTACCAGCCGAATATATTTTTTCGCATGTTCTGCTCTTTCAGCTGCCGGAACTTTTTTCATCTTCAATCCGAATTCTACATTTTTCTGTACACTCAGCCATGGAAAAAGGCTGTATCCCTGAAACACCATTCCCCTGTCTGCACC
>CAVBPN010000221.1:0-6221 GCA_963597235.1 bacterium | reverse complement strand
GTCTGCACCAGGTCCGCTCACTGCTTTTCCATCCAAAAGTACTTCGCCGGATGATGCCTCATCCAGTCCGCCGATAATATTGATCAGCGATGTTTTTCCGCAGCCAGAAGGTCCTACGATCATCACAAACTCAGATTCTTTTACTTCCAGATTTACATCCTTAAGTGCCACAACTTCCCTGCCATTGTCTGCATAGATTTTAGAAAGATTACGCACCTGTAATTTAATTTTTCCGTCCATAACTGTCTCCTTTTACTTTTTGTCCCCTAATCTTTCCTGCCACGGAGCTACAATTCTGGTCAGAATCCGGAAAATCCAGTCTGTGATTAGTCCAATCAGTCCAATCAGGATCAGACCTGCAAAAATAGTATCTGTTGCCAGATATCTCTGTGATTTCAGAATCATATATCCAAGTCCATTGCTCGCTGCCACCATTTCTGCAACTACAAGATATGTCCAGGCCCATCCGATCGTCAGTCGGAAATCATCCATCAGTCCCGGAAGTGCAGCCGGAAAAATAACTTCTTTGTAAATCTGCCATTTACTGGCACCTAAAGTTTTCGCCGCATTTATCATATTTCGGTCTACGCCGGATACCGTGTCACATACCATCAGTACCAGCTGGAAAAAGGTTCCAAGAAAAATGATCGTATATTTCTGTGTCTCATCAATTCCCAGATAAAGTAATGTCAGCGGAACCAGTGCTACAACCGGCAGATATCTGGCAAATTCAATGATCGGCTGGATAAATGCACAGAACTTTCTGGAATTCGCCATCAGCATTCCAATCGGAAGTGCCACGATCACAGACCAGATCCAGCCCACAAGAACTCTGGCGGTAGATTCCCAACAGTTCGCCCACAGAGAGCCGTCTTTCGCCATTTCTATGATTTTCTTTACCACTTCCGTGGGACTTGGTAAAAACAGATCACTTATAAAACCTCCATAAGTTGCTATACACCAGAATCCAATAATCAATGCAAAACAGATTCCTGATAAAATTTTTCCATTGTCTTTTGCTGTGTTATTTTTCATGTCTGTACCCTTTTCTTTTTCGCTTTACCATGCTACCATGGCGCAATATCGATATATTAACTTATATTTATTCAAAATGCAAGTATTTTTTATAATATGTGTGTATTTATACCTTTGTAATATATCTGGCCACAACAAATCCATAGTATTTGTTTACGATACGGACATAATACCAGTCTGCGCCATCGGAAGCTTTGACCATGTCGCATATATCAATGAGGTTATTTTGTGCAAGTTTGGGATACTTTTTGATGTTTGGATATTCTGTTCCCGCCCAAGAGCGTACATTGAGTTCTGTGACCTTTACTTTTCCTACCCATTTCGGAGTCTTACTGAGATGTGTTGCTGTTTCTGTAGATTTCGGATCTGAAAGTGTACCATAGTCAATCCATACGTATCCATCAATATCTGTATCTGTACGTTTGTATTTTTTGTTTCGGCATGCGCCGCCATTCGCTACAACACCCGGTGCACCGGAAGTATTTCCTTCATTTGTATAAATATAAGTTTTATCATATTTAATAACCGATCCGATATGTGCTCCTTTTCGGAATACGACCAGAGCTCCTTTCTTCGGTGTATTGTGCCAGGTTCCTTTCTGTTTTGCATGCCGTGTCACACTCTGGCAGTTATAGAAACCACCGCCCATGATCTGCAGTGCCCTTGTAAGCCCAAATATTTTTACCAGTTTCCAGAACTGATAGACTGAACACCATGGCTGCCCCTGGCATCCCGGCTGTCCCCAGCTGTTGACGTCCCGGGCAAATTTTGTATAATTTTTGCTTCCTGCATTTTTAGAAAAATCATCCAGATATGCATTACTCTTTTTTTCCAGATACGGTTTCTTCCCGCCATTGTTGGCATAATAATTTCCAAGATCTGTATACTCTTTCAGTTTATCTACTGTGGCTGGTTTCTTTTCTTCTGTCCTTTCTTTATAATCTTTGTAAAATATGTTCATGTCTACATTCCCGCTGCTGCCATTAACTTTTCCCTTACTGGAGTATTGCCAGCCGATTCCCTGTTCCGGTTTAAGGCGCTGCTGCACTGTCCCGTTATCGTTTGCCGGATATCTTGCAAGCCACAAATCATATAATTTTAATTTTGTGCTCAGAACATTCTGATACCAGTCTACATTACAGTAGATACCGACTTTATATCCAGCTTTTTTGATGCGGTTTAGAAAAGTTACGGCAATCTTTTCAACTGCTGCCTTTTCAAGTTTTCTCTGTTTTTCCCATTCCAGATCATAAAATATCGGAAAATCCAGTTTACGTCCGGCAAGAACCGAAAGTGTCTCTTCTGCTTCCGTTAAGCCTTCAGCCTCCGTCAGGGCATAACTGTATTTATAACCACCTACAGGAATGTTGTTCGCCACACAGCCTTTATAATTATGTTCAAAACTGGTATCCGGACCATTTTTCTGATGAATGCGGAGAATTGCAAACTCTATCCCTGCTTTCTTTACCTTCGCCCAGTCAGGTTTTCCCTGATAACCAGATACATCAACACCTTTGATTTCCATAGCCACATATCCTTTAAAAGGGACGCCGAAGCGTCCCTGTCTCTTCTATATATCAATATTCTGTTTACTCTCGGATTGTGACTTATTATCCGCTTAATATATCCAATAAATCCAACTAAAGCAATTATCATAATAGTCGTTACTGTAGTTACCATATTTCCAAAATAAAGTTTCACAACTTACCTCCGATCATCTTTTACCGTTGTACCAACTAATCACACCCTGCAGGTTCTGTATCCTGACACGTTCGCCACCATGTAGCATCATATCCAGCATATCCTCCTCTTCCGGAGTTCGATCTGTTTTCTTCTCCAAAGCTTTTTCTGCTTCTTCTGTGCTATATACAGGGACACTTAATTCATGTCCTAATAATTTTGCATAATGTTCGGTACTTCCTGTATTTGATGCGCAAACAACTGCTTCCATTTCAACTTTCCTCCATTCCCTTACTGCCCTTTCCAATGCCTCTGCTCTCCGAATACTCAAAGATAAATCACAGGGCAAGAAACTTCTCGCTCTGAAAATGTTACGTGAGGAAAAGAGTTGTTTAACAGAATTACAGACAGTACAGCGGGATGAGTTTAACTATTTCCGCTAAAAAACTCGATGAAAAAATTTCCAAATTATTTTTCATCTTCTCCGTTGACTAAACTCATTTTATCGCATATCCTATGAATAGGAAAACAGGCGACATCCTGTTGGTGTGGCTGACACCTAAAATCCGAAATGAAAGCCGAACGTGGATCGGAGAGTTGGCGGACAACAGAAAAACCTGAAAGCAAAGCCAGACATATGGGCTGGAGAGTTGGCGGACAACAGAAAAATCAGTCTATAAGGGAGATGCACAATGCCACGGTATTGTGCATCTCCCTTTAAATATTTTTATTTACGGGTTATAAAAGGCCAGTGTACTGTATCATTCATAAATAGTTTAATTTTCTGGTCATTCAAGCCGTTCCATGGTATACTAAAAAGAAACGGCGGTGATCTAAAATGGCAAGACCAAGAAAAATTCTGAAAAAGGTATTCAGGGTATCACTACCTTAAACCGTAATGTTAATTCTGATAATGCTCACAGAAAATTGGACGGCCGCGCCGAAGCACGTATCATCGAAATAGCATGCAGTCCTGCACCTGAGGAACATTCCCGGTGGACACTTCGTTTGCTGGAAGAACAGGCAAAGATTGTGCTTGATGTTCCAGTCAGTAAAGATACGATTGGCAGGGCTAAAAAAAACAGGCTTCGACCTCACATGAATGACTATTGGTGTATCCCTTCAAAAGATGATGCTGATTTTGTAGCCTGTATGGAAGATGTTCTTGATATTTATGAACTTCCATACGATCCGATGTACCCGGTTGTCTGCATGGACGAAAAGCCATACCAGCTTTTAGATGATGTAAGGGAACCGTTGCCCGCCCGTCCGGGTGATGATCAGAAAACAGATTCTGAATACATGAGAAATGGTACTTGCAGCATTTTTGCGTTTGTTGAACCCCTTGGTGGAAAACATCATGTGAGCGTTCATGAACACCGCACAGCAGTTGACTGGGCAACGGAAATCAAATATCTGTCAGATGTCATGTTTCCGGATGCGAAGAAGATCATTCTGGTAATGGATAATCTTAACACACATAAAGCTGCTTCTCTTTATAAAGCATTTCCACCAGCGGAAGCACGGAGGATCATAAAACGACTTGAGATCCACTACACTCCGAAACATGGAAGTTGGCTTGATATGGCGAAAATTGAGCTGAATGTAATGACACGTCAATGTCTTTCACGTAGAATGGCAAGTATTCTGTCCTGTGTTTTATGACCATTCACAATTTTTGAGATATCGTATCCTCTTGCCAAACAAATGGTATCGATAGTATCATATTTCACCCCCTGTGATGCATCATTAATACGTTTAATGATGGCCTTTTCTGTAACAGTCAGTCTTGCGGCCTGCTTTTCTAAAATCCCAAAACCCTCAGCAACAACTTTCATGCATTGAATAAACAGCTCCTGTTCAGCTATTGCGTTCTTAGCCACTTTTCCTGCCTGTTTTACAGGCTGTGGAATTAATGATGATGCCTTATTTCCAATCTATGACATTGCCCCTGGCTGCACCAACTTGTCATATTCTTTGCATCATTGTCATTCCTTTTATATTCACGGAAATCATACTCAGAATATCTTTTTCCTGCATGGAGGAAAATGCTCCGGATCTCTCATATCCTGCATTATTGATGAGAACTTTTATAAGAGATTGTTCTGTCTTTAATTTATCTGCTATCCTCAAGTATGCCTTTTCATCTGAAAGGTCCGCTTCTATCGGTACGATTTTCTTCGATGCATATTTCTTTGCCAACGCCTCCAGTCTTTCGGTTCTCCTGGCTATAATCCAATACTCATCCAGCGTAGGATATTTTCTTGTAATTGCATCCAAAAACTTCACTCCCAATCCTGAGGATGCTCCTGTTATAACTGCTATATTCATCTCATCACTCCTTCAGATTACATTTGGGTTGGTATACTGTCCGTGGTTTCTTGTCTTATTTCCGCATTGTATAGCAAACTTCGGACATCGATGCAGACAGCACAAACACATCACACATTTTTCCTTCACCCAGACAGGTTTTCCATTCTGCATTTGAATTGCCTGTACAGGACATTTTTTCGCACACAATCCGCAGCCAATACATTTTTCATCCACAGAGAGCCTGCTGGTACGTCTTGCTTTCCGATGGTAAATTGGCTGTGCGATTGCCTTTACAACAAAAGCTGGTATGGAATGTATCATTCGCTTACTGTAGTGTTTTTCATTGATTGATTCAATGATGCTTTGTATTTCTGTCTCTGTATTTGCCGTAAAAGCGTTCTGCTTCTCCGGAGTTGAAAGATCAAAGATCGGTGTATAGGTATCTACCATACGAACAGAATAAAGTGCATCTATCTTGCGGTTACTGATAGCTTCTTTTGCCAAAACTCCGATTGCTCCCGGTGTAGTGCCATACGTTGCTACCAAATACAGATAATCTGTATGAAACTCCACGTTCTTCAAAAAATCATTTACGATACTCGGCAGCCTCCAGAAATACGTTGGGGTTACAATCCCAATCCGATCATCTTTAAATATAAAACTGTTATCTGCGATACAGTCCGTAATCGCTCTTATTTCATCATGAATAACCTCTGCGATACGGGCAGTCACATACTTGCTGTTACCCGTAGCTGAGAAATATAGAATCATGCATTCATCTCCTAACTATTGTTCTTCCATTCGCCACCATTTTGTAATTCGAATTTTCCTTTTCCTACTCCGATTTCAAAATGTTTCATGGCAATTCCAAGATCCACAAGATCAAATCTTGCCCCAAGATCAACAGACATTGTAATCGTACCGTTTCTATAGTGAAGTGTAGGATTTTGACGATTCACTGCACTGGGTGCTAATTTTACTGCGGCCATGCCATCTGCAATAAACTCAGGAATCTTCTCTGTGTCTGAATCGATACGTTTAGAGATATCTCCTATTGTTCACTTCTGTCTGGAAGCTGTGTCATAATCTTTGTCATGCGTTCCACCAGCGATGAAGAGCTAAAAAATATGTCCTACAGAAGTTTTGTATATGACCTATGTCGAGGTTAACCTAAGGCTTTTAAGGAGGTCAGA
>CAVBPN010000220.1:2836-6093 GCA_963597235.1 bacterium | reverse complement strand
TAACTGGTATGGTCAGGAAGCCGGTGATATTCTCCTTCAGAATATCAGCCAGTATCTGCCCCGCATACAGCAGATGAAAGGTTATCTGGCCGGATATTTTGGCGGTGACCACTTTTTTATGTGTATTCCGGATGATGATCGTCTGATTAACCTAATCTACAAAACCATCCGAAGTTATATTGCTATTCACAGCCCAAATGAGGGATTTCTTCCTATCATCGGAATCTGTCTGCCAGACACTTGCTTCATGGAAAAAAGAACATCATTGTCAGAGAAACGACAGACCAGCTTCATGAAACCACGATCACACACTCCATTTTTAAGATTCTTGCCGAAAATTCTCTGGTCCTTGCAAGACTGAACCTGAACAACGCAGAATATGAAATTCCGAAACGTGATTATCGGCTGCACGGCAAAGGGCTTGAACTGGAACATAATTTTGATGTCTATAATAAACGTATTCTGGCTGAGAAACTGATTCATCCTGACGCTGAAGACCTCTATCGTTCCAGGATCACTCTCTCATCTCTCCGGGATGTTTTCTTCCATGGACAGAAGGGACTCAGTTTTCAGTTCCGCTGTCGTTTAAATAAAGACTATATAACAAGTACAATGGGATTTCTCGCAGGAAATAAATGTGATGCTCAGAATCCATGGATCGTAGTCATCATACTCGAAGTCATTTCCTAAATAATCGTTATCTGAAAATCATACATATTTTTTGTGCATTTGTCTGTACAATTGCCAATTGTATCTTGACAGTCTGCGGTAAAAAGTGCTATTTTAACCTTGAAATTTTAAAAATCATATGACGAGGTGCAAAGACATGCAGGAATTAAAACCTATTAAAGAAGGTAAAGTACGTGAGATCTATGATAACGGAGACAGTCTGATCATGGTAGCGACTGACCGTATCAGCTGTTTTGATGTTATCCTGAACAATGAAGTAACCAAAAAAGGAACTGTACTGACACAAATGTCCAAGTTCTGGTTCGACCAGACCGAAGACATTCTGCCAAACCACATGATTTCTGTTGATGTAAATGACATGCCTGAATTTTTCCAACAGGAAAAATATGCCGGAAAATCCATGATGTGCCGTAAACTGAACATGCTTCCTATCGAATGTATCGTTCGTGGTTATATCACAGGCAGCGGCTGGAAGAGCTATCAGGAAAACGGTACCGTATGCGGCATCACACTTCCTGAAGGATTAAAAGAATCCGATAAACTTCCGGAGCCAATCTACACCCCGTCAACAAAAGCCGAGATCGGTGATCACGATGAAAATATTTCTTTTGATCAGAGTGTTGCACATCTTGAGAAATATTTCCCTGGCAGAGGACAGGAACTCGCAGAGAAGCTTCGTGATAATACAATCGCTCTCTATAAGAAATGTGCAGAATATGCACTGAGCAAAGGCATTATCATTGCAGACACAAAATTTGAATTTGGTCTTGACGAAAACGGCAATATGGTGATCGGTGACGAAATGCTGACACCGGACAGCTCTCGTTTCTGGCCTGCAGAAGGCTATGAAGCCGGACATGGACAGCCTTCCTTCGACAAACAGTTTGCTCGTGACTGGCTGACTTCCCATCCGGGAAATGACTGGACACTGCCACAGGAGATCGTAGATAAGACTATTGAAAAATACCTGCAGGCATACAAGATGCTCACAGGAAAAGATCTCGACTAATATATACCTAAAGGAGTGAATTTTACGAGTGGGCGCAAGTGACACTTACCAACTAATTATTCTGATCATATTACTGGCATTATCTGCATTTTTTTCATCTAACGAGACTGCCCTTATGGCAGTCAATAAGATCCGGCTCCGTACGCTTGCCGATGAAGGTAATAAACGGGCAGCTAAAGTTCTTGATATTGTTGAAAACCATACATCAAAAATGCTCAGTGCCATCCTGATTGGAAATAACCTTGTTAATATCACCGCCTCCTCTCTTGCTACATCCCTGGCATATAGTTTTGGCGGATACATGGTGAGTATCGCCACGGCTGCATTAACTGTAGCCATCCTGATATTCGGCGAGATTACGCCAAAGAATTATGCTACACTGAATGCAGAAAAGATCGCATTACGTTATATTCCGATCCTCAGCTTTTTCATGACGATCATGACTCCGTTTATCTTCATTATCAATCTGGTCTCAAGATTTTTCATGAAACTGCTTCATGTAGATCCTGATGTAGCAAATAAAGCCATGACCGAAGAAGAACTCCGTACGATCGTAGATGTCAGTCATGAAGATGGTGTCATCGAATCTGACGAAAAGAAAATGATCTACAATGTGTTTGATCTGGGCGATGCTGATGCAAAGGATATCATGGTTCCGAGAGTTAATGTATCATTTGCGGATATTAATTCTACTTATAACGAACTGATTGATATTTTCCGTGAAGATCGTTTCACCCGTCTTCCTGTATATGAAAATACGCAGGATAACATCGTTGGAATCATTAATATGAAGGATCTCCTTCTGTATGATCCGAAAGATCCGTTCGATATCCGTAATTATATTCGTAAACCACACTTTACTTACGAATATAAGGATATCTCAGAACTTCTGGTTGAGATGCGTGATTCTACTTTTAACATTGCGATCGTTCTTGATGAATATGGCGAAATGACCGGTCTCATCACTCTGGAAGACATTCTGGAAGAGATTGTCGGAGAAATTCATGATGAGTACGATGAAAGCGAAAATGAACTTATTAAGAAGCTTTCTGAGCGAGAATATATTGTTGAAGGTTCCATGAACCTTGATGATGTAAATGATCATCTGGGTACACATCTGGATTCCGAGGACTATGACTCTCTCGGTGGTCTTATCATTGAACATCTGGACCGTCTTCCGGTTGCAGGCGATCAGGTCATCACAGACGATGGTATTCGACTGGTAGTCGATAAACTGGATAAGAACCGTATTGAAAGCGTACGTGTAATTCTCCCGGAAATTTCTTCTGAAGAAACAGAATCCGCTGTTCACTCATCAGATAAAGAAAACTGATCTCAATATAACGACCTATAAAGTAAAAAGTGTTGCTCTGATACATAACATATCAAAAGCAACACTTTTCTTTTATTCTATTATACTTTAACGGCAATCATATTCTGCTGTTTTTATCACTTACCGCTCTGCTTCCATCTCTGCATTGATCTCATCTTCACAGACAGCCATTGCCTGCAGGGTCATTGTCAGAAGCTTTGGCAGTTCCCAGCCCAGCTGTTCTGC
>CAVBPN010000220.1:2342-2796 GCA_963597235.1 bacterium | reverse complement strand
TTATATTTTTTCTTCAGGGATTTCAGTTCCATATCTTTTGTGCTCTTCGAAGGACGCATCAGTGCTGCCGCCCAGATCAGTCCGGTCAGTTCATCTGCCGCAAAAAGAACTTTTTCCATCTCGTGCTCCGGTTTCACATTGATCGTTGTACCGCATCCAACGGTAATTCCATATCCATGTGAGCAGACCGCATGAATGATGTCTTCACCCACACCGCCTTCTCTTAAAAGCTCCGGTGCTTTCAGGCAATGTTCTTCCGGATACAGTTCGAAGTCAATATCATGAAGGAGTCCTACGATTCCCCAGTACTCCGCCTCTTCTCCATAACCCAGTTCATTTGCATACCATTTCATGACCGCTTCTACCGTATAGGCATGCTGAATATGAAACGGGTCCTTATTATATTTTTTTAATAAGGCAAGTGCCTCTTCTCTTGTAATGTGCTCCATAATCG
>CAVBPN010000220.1:0-2332 GCA_963597235.1 bacterium | reverse complement strand
TGGATTGTCTTCGGATATATCTGCAAAAGATTCAAAATTTCGCTATATACAGCCTGATTATTTTTTACGACCAAAGCAAGACTTTCTTTTGTCTGATTCAACTGGTGAAAAAGGATTCGTACATCTGATATTTTTCCTGCTTTATGTTCTGTCGTTCTCAGATATCCTGCCTCATCATAGTAATATCTCTCATCCAGCAATGTCACCATCCGTTCTGTATCGCAAAGTGCCGCACTGTTCACGGATGCGGAAGCTGTTGTTTTATCCTGATATGTATACCCTCTCCGAATATAATCCTGCAACATATTTTCAGCCTCAGTCTCATCATTCGCATAAATCACTTCTATATGCGGATAATATCGCGGACTTCTTTTCTCCGGCAGATGCATGATATTCTGAATAAAAGAAGACAGTTCCGCATTTGTACGGATTCGGTCTGTCAAATGAAATTTCTGTATGCCCGGCAGGTTCTCCATCGATTTCGTGACCGTATTATCCATTTCCTCCGGTGAGATCATGTTCTCAGAATCACTGGAAAATATCATCGGCTGATTGCTCTGCACGGCTCTCAGCAAAATATCTAATTCATTTATTGATAATAAATGCGCCTCATCTATCAGAATCGCGCTGTAAGCAGTCAAATCTATTTTTTCATCAATCTGACTGTCAGACAGAAAATCAATCCTCTGCAGATGTTCGTGCAGAATCTTCCATTCTTTTCCTGGTTCTCCACAGTGAATCATACAGACTCTCTGACGAATCGATAATTTCATGGCAATATCATAGAGAAGCAAGGATTTTCCTGTTCCCGGAAGTCCGCTGAACCAGAAATACCCTGCATATTCCGCCCGTATCTTTTTCAGAATCTGCCGTTCAATGTCACGCTGCTGCGATGTCAGAAAATACTCTTTTCGAAGAAAACGTGCCGGTTCTGTCAATGGAGAGATCAGATAAAGCTCTGCCTGAAAAAGATCTTCGATATCTCCTTCATAATCTTGGCTTTCTTTCTGAAGAACAGCACAGAGATGCTCCCAGTCTGTTTCTATGATATGAGCATGATTTGTCAGTTTCACAAGTCGGTTCTGACTGCTGATATAGGTATAGGAATGAATCGGTTTCCCAAGGACAGATAAATAATACCGGTTCTGTATCAGCTGTTTACAGATTGCCTCATCGGATACTGCACCGCTTTTTAATTCGATGTTTACAATCTGATCCTGTTTGATTTGAAGAAGATCAAACTCCTTACCAAGCTTTGGAATCTGAAAGGAATAGAAAAAGCGAAGAGCATATACGGCAGGCATATGTTCTTCCAGACACTGTACCAGAGATTTCATACTGGAAAGTTCCCAGTCCCGTATCTTCAGGAAATGTTCTCTTCCTGACAACTGCCGTTCTAACTTCTGAACAGAATCGATCGTTTGCTCTCTTGTGATTGTATAGATAGAGATAGATTTCATATTCCGTCCCCCATCATTATTATATCGGTGATTTCTTTTATCATATCATTTAAGTTCGTCTTTAATTCCCGCCCAGGCTCCTTTCAGTCGGTCCAGTGAATATCCGGCATTGGCAGGACTCGTCGATGGAAGCTTCTGTGCCTCAATTCCATTTACCGGATAAATATACTTATGATACAGCTCATAAGCTTTTCCGCCGTTCGTATAAATTGTCCGGATATCTGCTGCCGCAAGTATCTCTGACAGATCATTCGGTACTACATCACGGATACTGGCATCCGAGGAACCTTCAATCTCACAGCTCTGGATCACATCCCACACAGCAATATGATTCGTCAGAAGCATCTCTTTCTTCTCTTCTATTGTTTGCGGAACCTCACATCCCAAAATACCGGCAAGTACCTTCCAGAAACGGTTCTGTTTATGTCCATAGAAAAATTGCTGTTCTCTGGATTTTACAGATGGAAAACTCCCCAGAATCAGGATACGGGAGTTCTTGTCATATACAGGTGCTATCATATGTTTTATCATAATAACCTCTCAAAAAATATTTCTATCTGTTAAGTATTATAAGCAATTTTCATGTTTTTTTCAATTTTATTCACTTAAGCTATGACAAGCAGGGCTCCCCATATATTTGGAAAGCCCTGTTAAATCTCAGAGATTAATTAATTTGTTTGGCATTTTATTTTTCTGGTTTGAATCTTCCTTATTTGGATCGTCCTTCTTCAAATCTTCGTTATCCTTCACTTTGGTATCCTTATAGGCGATAGCATAATCACTGGAGAAAAGATTTGTGTTCCTCTTTTTTGCTTTTACATGGAAATAAGGAGCATCTAAGATATCCTCACGCCGTGCATCTACCCACTTTT
>CAVBPN010000219.1:14558-18233 GCA_963597235.1 bacterium | reverse complement strand
TCCAGAAGCCGGTGGATCGTCTGCGCCTCATAACCGGTCGCTTCTGTCATACGCTTCGCCGCTCTTCCCGTCGGTGCCGCCAGACGAATCTCCGCGCCTTCACCCTCAAAATACCGAATGATCGCGTTGATCGTTGTCGTTTTTCCTGTACCAGGTCCACCGGTAAGAATGATCAGTCCATGCCCGGCTGCCTCTCTGACAGCTTTTTTCTGCATTTCATCCAGAATCGTTCCTGTCTCCTTCTCGATCTGAACAATTCTGCGTTCCACCATCTTTTCGTCTTCCGGACAAAAGATATCCAGTTCGCGAAGCATTCTTGCTGTATTCAGTTCCAGATAATAATACTGAGCCGGATAGATCAGAATCTGATCATCCTGTTCCTTCTGAATGATCTTACGATCCATTGACAGATCAACCAGATGCTTTTCCATATAAGAAGAATCCACTCCCAGAAGCTCTGATGCCCGCCGGAAAACCTCTTCTTTCGTAAGATATATATGACCTTCTCCGGTTGCCTGCAAAAGAGTATATATCATTCCACTTTTTATTCTGTAATCTGAATCTGTATGAATTCCGATGCGATATGCAATCTCATCTGCAATCTTAAATCCAACACCACTGATGTCATCCGCAAGTCGATAAGGATTTTCCTGCAGGATACTGTAAACAGAATCTCCGTATTTCTGATAGATCTTAGCTCCAAGATTCAGAGAAATCCCATATTTCTGAAGAAACATCATTGCTTTTCGCATATCCGATTTCTCCGCGATCTGCATGGCAATCTCTCTTGCCTTCTTTTCACTGATCCCCTTAACTTCTGCCAGTCGTTCCGGCTCTTCCTCTACGATACGAAGAGTCTCATCTCCAAAATGTCGAACGATTCTTCCTGCCAGTGCCGCACCGATGCCCTTTATTGCACCGGAACCCAGATATCGTTCCATAGCCAGCGCATCTTCCGGCATCTTTTCAGTCAGACGTACCGCCTGAAATTGCTTTCCATAGACCGGATGCTGCGTAAAATTCCCTTCCAGCTCTACAGATGCTCCCTGGGTAACCACAGGAAAACTTCCGACGCAGGTCAGTTCATCTTCCTCCTCGACTCCTTTTAATACCATAACTGTATATCCATTATCTTCATTTCGAAAAATAATGTGATCTATATATCCTGTAACGCTCTCGCTCATTTCTTCCTCTTTCTGCCTTATAACAGCAAAACCAGGATATCTATGATTCTGTTCATAAATATTCCTGGCTTATTCTACAGTCTACGATTCCATTCGAGTCATGATCTCTGCATATTTTCCGGTTCCGACAGCTACTACATGCATCGCATTCTGAACAGTCAGTGTATTTACTCCCGTTCTCTGCTCAATCAGCGTATCCATTCCTCGAAGCAATGCGCCACCGCCTGCCAGGACGATTCCTCTGTCCACGATGTCTGCTGCCAGTTCCGGCGGTGTCTTTTCCAGGACTCCATGAACAGCTTCCACGATCTGTCCTGTCGCATCTTTTAATGCCGCGCGAATCTCCTCAGAAGTCAGTTTTACTTTCTTCGGAAGTCCGGTAAGTACATTTCGTCCTTTTATTTCCATCACCTGTGGGTTTGCCTCTTCAATAGCTGTACCGATTTTTATTTTTATTGCTTCTGCAGTGTCTGATCCGATAAACAGACTGTGTGTCTTTCGTATGTAACTCATGATTGCCTGGTCAAAAGCATCTCCGGCAACCTTGATCGTTGACGATACAACAACTCCGCCAACAGAAATAACTGCAATATCCGTCGTTCCGCCGCCGATATCCACGATCAGATTACCGAAAGGCTTCGTGATATCCACGCCGGCACCGATTGCCGCCGCGATCGGTTCTTCGACCAGAAAAACTTCTCTTGCTCCGGCCTGATAAGTCGCTTCTTCTACAGCCTTACGTTCAATCTCCGTGATACCGCTCGGGACACACACACTGATTCGCGGTTTACGAAATGCACGCCGCCCCATTGCTTTGGAAATAAAATACTTTAACATTTTTTCCATAACAACAAAGTCAACGATCACACCCTGACGGATCGGACAGATCACTTCCATATTTGAGGTGACATGTCCAGTCATCTGCCGTGCCTCTTCACCGATTGCCTTAATCTTTTCTGTATCTTTATCATATACCACTACGGATGGTTCACTTAAAACAAGGCCCTTCCCCGTAGAGTATACAAGACTGTTCGTCGTTCCCAGATCTATTCCTATATCATTTGCAGACATAAGATCTCCCTTCCATATGCTTCCTGTAAAAAAATTAAAATTCTTTCGCTATACTCATAATCACGACTATTATAAACAACTTTTCAGCAAATGAAAAGTCCCTGTTTCTGCCAGATCGTTGTTCGCGTTACTGTCTGCTCCGTTCACACCGGTTTACTTTAGATATTTTGCTACGTACTGGCCGGTATAAGAATCCGGGCACGCTGCGATCTGCTCCGGTGTACCTGTCGCAATGACCGTACCGCCGCGTTCGCCGCCTTCCGGTCCCATATCAATGATATAATCCGCTGTTTTTATTACGTCAAGATTATGCTCGATGACTACAACTGTATTGCCGCCCTCGGTCAGACGCTGCAGGATTTCCACAAGCTTGTGTACATCCGCAAAATGCAGTCCTGTAGTCGGCTCGTCCAGAATATAAATGGTACGTCCTGTACTGCGTTTACTGAGTTCCGTTGCAAGTTTGATTCGCTGCGCTTCTCCACCGGAAAGCTCTGTGGACGGCTGCCCCAGACGGATATAGGAAAGTCCCACATCATAGAGTGTCTGAATCTTTCTTTTAATAGAAGGAATATTCTCAAAGAAAGTCAGTGCCTCTTCTACTGTCATATTCAGCACATCATAAATACTCTTGTCTTTATATTTTACTTCCAGTGTCTCACGGTTATAGCGTTTACCTTTACATACTTCGCACGGTACATAAACGTCCGCAAGAAAATGCATTTCAATCTTAATGATACCGTCACCACTGCAGGCCTCGCAGCGTCCGCCCCTGACATTAAAGCTGAAACGGCCCTTCTTATATCCGCGCGCTTTTGCATCAGCTGTAGACGCAAACAGATCACGGATCTGGTCAAACACTCCTGTATAAGTAGCAGGATTAGAGCGTGGGGTACGCCCGATCGGAGACTGATCGATGCTGATCACTTTATCCAGCTGATCCAGCCCCTGAATTTCTTTATGTTTACCCGGAATCACTCTCGCTCTGTTAAGGTCTCTCGCAAGCGTCTTATACAGAACTTCATTGATCAGGGAACTCTTACCGGAACCGCTGACTCCCGTTACAGCGGTCATGATTCCAAGAGGAACATCCACATCGACCTGTTTCAGGTTATTCTCCGCTGCTCCCCGGATCTTCAGCCAGCCGGTCAGCTGTTTACGTTCTGCCGGTACCGGAATCTTACATCTTCCGCTCAGATAAGCACCCGTAACAGAGCGTTCATTCTGCATCAGTGTCTCTGCCGTACCGATCTCCACCAGTTCTCCACCATGTTCACCGGCTCCCGGTCCGATATCCACAACACAGTCCGCTGCACGCATGGTATCCTCATCATGTTCTACCACGATCAGACTGTTCCCCAGATCTCGAAGCCGCATCAGCGCACGGAGAAGCTTATCATTATCTCTCTGATGAAGTCCG
>CAVBPN010000219.1:0-14548 GCA_963597235.1 bacterium | reverse complement strand
CAGTTTGTCTGTATCACGCGGATGAAGTCCGATACTCGGCTCATCCAGAATATATGCAACTCCGACAAGCCCGGAACCAATCTGCGTTGCCAGACGGATTCTCTGTGCCTCTCCACCGGAAAGCGTTCCTGTTGCACGGCTTAAAGACAGATAATCCAGACCAACCTCAGACAGGAAAACGACTCTCGCACGGATTTCTTTCAGAATCTGCTTACCGATCAGTTCCTGCTGCTCTGTGAGTTTCAGTTCACCCATAAATTTCTTCAGATTCTCGATAGAAAGCGAAGTCAGCTCATAAATATTACGGTCGCCTACTGTCACCGCTAGAGATTCTTTTTTCAGTCGCTGTCCCTTACAGGTCTTACACGGTGTGATACGCATGAAAGTCTCATACTCCTGTTTCATCGCATCGGAACCTGTTTCACGGTATCTCTGCTCCACATTCTTGATCAGACCCGGGAAAGCAACGTCATAAACACCCTCTCCCCGCTGTCCTTTATAATATACTTTGACAGCATGACCGTTTGTGCCATGAATCAGAACATCCTTGATCTCCTCCGGATAATCCTGGAATGGAGTGTCCAGGCTGAAATGATATTCTTTTGCCAGGGCATCAAGGATTGCTCTTGTAAAGCTGCCTTTATCTGTACAGGACTGCCATCCCATAACCACGATAGCCCCCTGCGAGATACTCAGTGACTTATCCGGAATCATCAGGTCAACATCAAACTCCATCTTATATCCCAGACCAAAACAGTCCGGGCAGGCTCCAAACGGATTGTTAAATGAAAAGCTTCTCGGTTCGATCTCATCAATGCTGATCTGGCAGTCCGGACACGCAAAGCTCTGGCTGAATGTCTTTACATTACCATCCATTGTATCCACCATAAGCAGTCCATCCGAAAGATCCAGTACTGTCTCGATAGAATCCGACAGTCGTTTCTCAATTCCCGGTTTTACTACCAGACGATCCACAATGATCTCAATATTATGCTTAATATTCTTATCCAGTTTAATTTCTTCCGACAGTTCATACAGATTTCCATCGATCTGTACACGTACATAACCACTGCGTTTCGCCTGATCCAGAAGTTTTGCATGCGTACCTTTACGTCCGCGGACTACCGGTGCAAGAAGCTGCAGTTTTGTTCTTTCCGGAAGCGCCATAATATGATCGACCATCTGGTCAACTGTCTGCTTTTTAATCTCTTTTCCACATTTCGGACAGTGCGGAATACCGATACGGGCATAAAGAAGTCGGAAATAATCATAAATCTCTGTAACGGTGCCAACAGTTGAACGCGGGTTACGGTTTGTGGACTTCTGATCAATTGAGATTGCCGGAGGCAGTCCCTCGATCGACTCTACATCCGGCTTTTCCATCTGGCCCAGGAACTGTCTCGCATAAGATGACAATGATTCCATGTAACGTCTCTGACCTTCTGCATAGATCGTATCAAATGCCAGTGATGACTTTCCTGATCCGCTGACACCCGTCAGAACCACAAATTCGTCTCTCGGAATATCCACATTCAGATTCTTAAGATTGTTGACATTCGCACCCCGGATCTTAATAAATTTTTTCCCTGTTGTTCGTTCAGACATTTTTTCTCCTCTTACCTGCTGCATGTTTGCACTTATTCTTCATCCAGCAGAAACTCTGCCAGAATATGATTGCTCACATGAATTCCTTTTCTCGTAAATCTCCAGTTCGTACCGACTTTTTCCAAAAAGCCGGTCTCTTTATATTTTTTCAGGACAGAACCGTAAATATTCTCCATTTTCTGTCCAAACTTCTGTTCAAAATCAAGCTCGGAAATCCCCTCAGTCATACGAAGTCCCAGATACATAAACTCTTCTATCTGATCATTAAGCAAAAGCTCCGTGATATCCTTACGGATTCGTTCCGGGTTTCCGGAAAATTTCAGATATTCCTGCATATCCCTCGTATTTGAAAAGCGTCTGCCTTCATAAAGAGAAGATGCTCCCAATCCAAGCCCCAGATATTTTGTTCGTCTCCAGTAGCCAATATTATGCCGGCAGGCATATCCGTCTTTCGCATAATTGGATATTTCATATTGGTGATATCCATATTCTTCAAGAATCCCTGCAGTATCCTCATACATCTGATATTCTGTATCCTCATCCGGAAGATCCAGTTCTCGTTCTGCAAACGGAGTTCCCTCCTCAATGATCAGACTGTATGCGGAAATATGTTCCGGTTTCAGTTCTGCCACCTGACGAAGATGTGACATCCATGCTTTTCCTGTCTGTCCCGGAATCGCAAACATCATATCTATATTAATATTATGAAATCCTGCCTCTCTCGCCCACTGATAGCTCTGAAGAAATTCTTCGTATGTATGAATCCTTCCAAGCATTTTCAGTTCTGCGGAATCTGTCGACTGCAAGCCCAGACTCAGACGGTTGATTCCTGCTCTTCGATAAGCTTTAAGCTTCGCCAGATTGACCGTGCCGGGATTTGATTCTATTGTTATTTCTGCATCCGGAGAGAAATAAAATTTCTCCTGAGTTATCTCCATAATAGAAGCAATCGCTTCTGCCTCCAGTACGGAAGGGGTTCCCCCTCCGATGAAAACAGAAACGATCTCATACGTCCCGGCATCCTGTACTGCCTGAATCTCAGTAAGCAGTGCCTCTATATATCTGACCCTTGTCTCCTGATCTGACGGTTCGGAGAGAAAATCACAGTACTGACATTTCTGCACACAGAACGGAATATGAATGTACAGCTCCAGCGGTGTGCGATCTTTATTCCTCACTGTCGCCACCCTCATCATAAGAACCGGCATCGGATTCATCTGAACTCTGGTCCTCAGAAGAATCTGACGGATTCTCAGACTGATCCTGTCCATCCAAGGTATCAGATCCTGATGTATCTGTTGCACCTGTACTGCCGGAATTCGTGTCTGTACTACCTGCCGCTGCTGACGGATTCTCTGCCACATACAGGTTCACCATACTGATATCTCCATTCGAAGTAACAGCAGATGCATCCACGGTATCCGGAGCCGGTGTCGGCGACGGTTCCGGCGTAATGCTGATCTTCAGTACCTGTTCCGAAGCAGGATCTGTCTTCTTTTTTCCGCAGCCGCATCCCGTCATAATCACACAGAGTACCAGTACACTCCCCACAGTAATATATCTTACAGCTTTTGCAGTTCCTTTTTTCATGGTCCTGCCTCCCTTCTGAATCATTATTTATCGTCCAGTTTCAATACGCTCATAAACGCCTTCTGCGGAATCTCTACGTTTCCGACCTGACGCATACGTTTCTTACCTTCTTTCTGTTTCTCAAGAAGTTTCTTTTTACGGGAAATATCACCGCCATAACATTTAGCAAGGACATCCTTACGCATAGCACGAACAGTTTCACGGGCAATGATCTTACTTCCGATTGCTGCCTGAATCGGGATTTCAAAGAGCTGTCTCGGAATTTCTTCTTTCAGCTTCTCACACATCTTACGTCCGCGCTCATAAGCAGTATCTGCATGTACAATAAAAGAAAGCGCATCGACTTCTTCCTTATTAACAAGGATATCCAGCTTAACCAGCTCACTGCGTTCATATCCGCAGAGTTCATAATCCAGAGACGCATATCCTCTGGAGCGGGATTTCAGTGCATCAAAGAAATCATAGATAATCTCATTCAGCGGAAGTTTATATTTCAGAAGAGCTCTGGTCTCTTCCATATATTCCATTCCATTATACTGGCCACGGCGTTCCTGACAAAGATCCATGATTGCACCGATAAATTCTGTCGTTACCATGATTTCTGCATTTACCATCGGCTCTTCCATATATTCAATCTCAGACGGATCCGGAAGGTTTGACGGGTTTGTCAGTTCAATCACTTCACCATTCGTCTTATATACCTTATAAACAACGCCCGGCGCAGTCGTTACCAGATCAAGATTATATTCTCTTTCCAGACGTTCCTGAATGATCTCCAGATGCAGAAGTCCAAGGAATCCACAGCGGAAACCAAAGCCAAGCGCAATAGAAGTCTCCGGTTCAAAGAACAGAGAGGCATCATTCAGCTGCAGTTTTTCAAGTGCATCTCGAAGATCCCCATATCTTGCGCCATCAGCCGGATACAGTCCACAATAAACCATCGGCTGAACCTTTTTGTAGCCCGGAAGTGCTTCTGCACACGGTCTCTCATTATCAGTAACTGTATCGCCGACTCTTGTATCTCCAAGATTCTTAATACTTGCGGTAATATATCCAACCATACCTGCGGTCAGCTCATCACATGGAATGAACTGTCCGGCTCCAAAATAACCGACCTCTACAACTTCTGTAGTAAAACCAGTCGCCATCATACGGATCTGTGTACCCTTCTTAACACTACCATCCATAACACGACAGAAAACAATAACTCCCTTATACGCATCATAGACAGAGTCAAAGATCAGCGCCTTCAGTGGAGCATTTATGTCTCCCTGCGGTGCCGGGATCTTCGTTACGATCTGCTCCAGAACTTCTTCCACATTCAGTCCCGTCTTAGCAGAAATTCTCGGGGCATCATGCGCCTCAAGTCCGATCACATCCTCGATTTCATTAACAACACGATCCGGTTCTGCACTCGGAAGGTCGATCTTATTAATGACCGGAAGGACATCCAGATCATGATCCAGCGCCAGGTAAACATTCGCCAGTGTCTGTGCTTCAATACCCTGCGCCGCATCCACAACCAGAATCGCGCCATCGCAGGCAGCAAGGCTTCTGGATACTTCATAGTTAAAATCGACATGTCCTGGTGTATCGATCAGGTTAAAAATATATTCTTCTCCATCGCTGGCCTTATATACGATTCGAACAGCCTGAGACTTAATCGTGATACCACGCTCACGCTCCAGATCCATATTATCCAGTACCTGAGACTGCATCTCACGCTCTGTCAGTGTACCGGTCTTCTCAATAATACGGTCAGCCAGTGTAGACTTACCATGGTCTATATGTGCAATAATGCAGAAATTACGGATTTTACTCTGGTCTATCATTCTGCGAAATTCCTCCTTATGTACTCACATTTATTTATTCAGGAATTCAATTCCTTTAATTAAGATATAAAAAAACATACTACGAGGCATTATAGCATAAATTTTCACCTTTAGTCCAGTTCTTACTCCTGTATATTTTCCCCAAACATAAGCATAGATATATTTGTTTTATCTTCTGCATTTGATATATTTCATTATACGAACATTTGTTCTGAATTACAAGTAGTTTTTAAATATTTTTTTAACGAATTCTATCCCTGCAGTACCCTGTTCAGAATATCAGCAAACGGCTCCATCGCATTTTTTACTTCCTGGACAGTATTTGTCTGGGCACCGGCTTCCAGAAGAAGTGCCCGGGGACGCAGATGCAGATTGTAACGCAGCCCTGCCAGATAAATCCCGCGATAAAGTTCCGGATAATACAATGCAGCCTGATATTCGAGCTGGAAAGAAAACGCCAGATTATCCTGTATGTATGGATTGGGAAGATACGAAAGATCACCACTGTTTACAGTATGGCTCAGTCCGTTGTAAAACATGATCTGTGCAGTCGGTTTGCCATTGATCTGTGTGACCAAATGCCGGTCTTCCGGCACTCCATCCCTGTGCAGATCGATCAGAACCTGTATGGATGGATTCTCCTCCAGAACAGGCTCCATCCATTCTCTCGCATAGTCATAAGCCTTGCTCCGGTCAAGCTCTCCGCCTCCCAGATCAAACGCTTCTGTCACATGCATGACCTGATAGCCATAATCATCCGTCAGAAGTTCTGTCAGATAATCCCCCACACCAACGATCGTATCTTCAACTTTTCCGTCTCTGGAATCTGCAAAAGTCTCCTGTGAATGACTGTGATAAATTAAAATCTGCGGTTCAGTCTCTTCTTTTGGAATCGTCAGATCCTCTCCCAGAAGAGTGGCGGCATTCAACTGCTGTGCACTGATCTCTGTATTGGAATCAAGGATAAAAAAATGATTCATCAGATAATCGTAATCCGCAAGTTTCTCCGGCGCGAGGTCAATTTCCGGCATGGGCTGCACCTGAGCCGCAGCTGCAGAAACCTCCTCTTCACCGGCCATTTCCGTTTCTTTCTTTCTGGCTGCATCCTCCTGCCTGTCTGTATATTCAGACTGTTCCGCTTTTTTCTGCTCTGACGTTTTCTGTTCAGGTTCCGTCTTCTCCAGTACCGGTGTTGCTGTAATCTCTACCTTCTCAGGTGGCGTCAACATATTCCGCCCCTGCTTCCCATCTTTCTCAGCATCCTGTTCATGAGCCACCTGCTTGTCCGCAATCTCTTTATCATTTTCTTTGCTTCCGACTTCTTTATTCTCATTTACAACCATCCTGCCAAGATAACGTGCATTACTCTCCATCAGCTTTTCATAAGTTTCACGGTCCTGTCTTGCCGAACTCTCCTGCGCTTTTTCTTCCAGAAAACAATATAGTGGAAGCTGGCGAAATACATTTTCATGCAGCACAAGAACACCCGCTGTTACGGACAAAGTCACAAGCATACAGCCTTCCACTACGAGATACAGTGTTTTCCGGAATCTTGCCACAGGATCACCCCTTTCAAAGTATCCTATGACAATCCGACTTCAATTATGCCCCGTTGCTGCTCTGCCAGGCAATTATTCTCTGCAAAATCCATTTATAAAAGTCACATCTCACCGAATGCAATATTCAGTCCCTCCGATATCGTAAAACTCAGGTATTTCACCGTCTCATCCACATCCTTTGGTGTCACAAACATACTATAGAGATTCGGTGCTATCATTTCTTCCAGAAATTCTTTTTGCTCTGATTCTTCCAGTGCATCCAGAAGATGCGCCATCGAATCATGGACGATCGTTGCCGCATCCACAACAGTAGGAACCCCGATTCCAATCACCTTGACCTGCAGGTTTTCCTCCGTCAGACCATTTCTGTGATTGCCCACGCCGGAGCCCGGATGAATTCCCGTATCCGTGATCTGAATCATACGGTTCAGCCTGCGCACACTTCTGGCCGCCAGGGCATCGATTGCCACCACTACATCCGGCTTTGTTTCTGAAACAACACCCTGAATGATCTCCGCGGTTTCCATACCGGTCTGTGCCATTACTCCCGGCACGATTCCGCTGACACGATGCATTTTTTCATGATCAATTCCCCGAAGTCCGAATTCTCTTATAATATGCCTGGTCATCCTTAAATTTTCCACAACATAAGGTCCCAGTGCATCAGCCGTAATTCCTGCATTTCCAAGTCCAACTACAAGAATAGATTTTTCCTTTTTCAGATCAATAAGCCGCTTCAAATGTTTGGAAATTTCTTCCGAGATCTCACGATGATAATCTTCATCCGGTGCTGACAGATCAGGAGCTTCTATTGTAATGTAAGTTCCCTGTGGTCTCCCCATTGCCTTTGCGCCATTTTCTGTCGCAATCCTGACAACAGTCGTTCGTACATCTTTCTCCTCATCATATTCCTCCTGAATCTCTATGCCACGAATCTCTGTATTCTCCTCTTTAAAACGCTCTGTTGTTTCCAGTGCAAGGTCTGTTCTGATTCTTCTGCTGACTGCCATCTTTCATCCTCCTGATTCTCTTTATCCTTAATTTCTCTGATTTAAGCTCATATTATGTATGGAAGATACAGGATAAAATATGTTTATATTTGTTTATATTTTTTTAACATTTCTGCATTTTACTATTGACAAGCAAAAACAAATATACTATCATATATAAGCATGTTTACAGAAGCGCCCGTGTCTGTTTCTGTAACAACGACACATTATTATAAATCTGAAATGGAGGTGTACCAATTGGCTAACATCAAATCTGCAAAGAAAAGAATTTTAGTAAACAGAACTAAAGCTGCCAGAAACAAATCTATCCGTTCTGCTGTTAAAACTTCCATCAAAAAAGTAGAAACTGCAGTTCAGAAAAACGATAAAGCTGCTGCACAGGCTGCTCTTACAGAGGCTATCTCTACAATCAGCAAAGCAACATCTAAAGGTGTTTATCACAAAAACAACTGTGCAAGAAAGATTTCCCGTCTGTCTAAAGCTGTCAACAGCATTGGCTAATTCAGGAAATATACATTTTTAATTATAAGCTTATAATTAAAAGGACAGTCACAAACCGTCAGTGACTGTCTTTTTTATTTGTTTTTTCAGTCCGCAAAAAACTGCCATCGCATCTGCAATGACAGTTTTTCTTGTCTCCTATAATCTGCTTTCGATTTTGGTAATATACTTTTTCAGAAGAATCGCCCATTCAGACATTTTCTCTTCTGTAAAATGACTCGCAAGCCCACTGATGCTGATTGAAGCATACAGGTTCCGATTACGGTCAAATATCGGCATTGCTACGCATTTTATTCCAAATTCATGCTCCATATCATCAATTGCATATCCTCTCTGACGGGTACGCATAAGTTCCTGTCTGAACACTTCTTTGTCCGTAATACTGTTTTCCGTAAACGCTTTCAGTTCATGTGATATCAGATATTCATCAATTGCACGATCATTCATATTCGCCAGCATCGCTTTACCGATACCGGTGCAATACATCTGTGCACGTTCTCCAAGGATTGAGCGCATCAACTCAACTGATTCCGCCGGATACATCGCATCCAGATATAATACTTCTTCCCGATATGGAACCGCCAGATAGACTCTTTCTCTTGTCTGATTAGAAAGCTCCTGCAGATACGGTGCCGCAATCTTTGTGATAGAATAAGTATCTCCAAGTGCCCTGCTTAAAGTAAATACCTGAATACCCAGACGATATTTTCCTGTTTCTTCATCCTGTTCCAGATATTCCATAGATTTAAGTGTACACAAAATATTATGTACCGTACTTTTGTACCATCCAAAGTGTTCGCTTATTTCCGTCACTCCCAGAACAGGTTTCACAGTAAAAAGATTCAGAATTTCCAAAGCTTTCTGAAGGCTCTTTACTTTAATTTCATTATTGTCTGCCATTACCCCTCCTCATAGATTTTATTTTGCCATTCGGCTGGTCAAAAACCTATATAACAATATAGCAAGTATAGTGTTATTATCAATAGTAACAGTATAGCATCAATAATTTTTTTCATCAATAGATTTCCAGTCAAACAACCTGTTAAATGCCCTTATTTTGCGGAATTACACCAGTTTGTGCTCCGGTTCTTTTCCGTCAAAAACTGTCAGGATTGCCTCGGCTGTCACTATAGAAGTCGTCTCACAGTTTTCATATGTCTCTGCTGAGACATGCGGTGTTGCAATGTAATTCGAAAAAGCAAACAGCGGTCCGGCAAGATTGATCGGTTCTGTCTCAAATACATCCGATGCAAAACCTGATACTTTACCTGATTTCAGAGCCTCTGCCATATCCTTTTCGGAAACAATGCTTCCTCTGGCTGTATTTACTACATAAACTCCATCTTTCATTTTGTCAATATTCTCTTTGCTAATCAGATGTTTTGTTTCATCTGTTGCCGGAAGATGAATGGAAATGATATCCGCAGAAGAAAGGACCTCATCCTGAGAAACCAGTTTTACTCCAAGCTTATCTGCCATCTCCTGATTCGGATATTTGTCATATGCGATCATTTCCGAATGAAAACCAGACAGACGCTCTGCAAGATTTCTTGCAATCGCTCCAAATCCCAGAAATCCAATTGTACGGCTCTTAAGCTCATGAAACATCGGGCGAGGCCATTTTCCATCTCTCACTGCATTGTTCATCTGCGGAATCTGTCTGATCGAAGAAAGAATCAGTGCTGCTGCCTGTTCCGCCACTGCAGATGAATTAATACCCGGACTGTTGCAGACAACGATTCCTCTGTCTTTTGCTGCTTTCAGATCAATATTGTCCACACCGACTCCAAATCTTGCAAGAACTTTCAGCTTCGGTGCAAGACGAAATACTTCTTCATTCCAGGTATCGACGCCAACGACTACACCATCAATATCCTCGACGATTCCTTTAAGTTCTTCAAATGTATACGGTCTTCCATGTGGGTTCTCAATAATCTCACAGCCAGCCTCTTCCAGCAGTTTCTTACCAGGCTGACAATATTTAGAATAATTCGTTGCTGTTACCAGTACCTTCATGTGTATTTCCTCCTGCTTTATATATCAAGCTGTTTTCTGATAAAATCCGTAATTCTGGTAAGCTGATCTACTTCAAGCTGTGCAGTTTCATTCAGCAGTTCTGCCGGTTTTGTACGGGTATAGATTGATGCAAAATTACCAATACTCTTCTGATAGAATTTTGCATTTACCGGATAAACCTGTCTTTCGATCAAGGATGCAAGTGTCAGAAAATCAGCCACCACTCTGGCTTTTTCCGGTTCTTTATCATAATTTTCGCACAGCCATACATAAAGGTCAGTATGGAAGTTTGCCATCACCCCACTGAATCCGCTTCCACCTAACTTCAGTGTTTCCATAAGAGTAGATGAGTTTGCATTAAAGAGCTTCAGATTGCTGCCTTTAATCTTCTCAAGTTTTGCTTCCATATTATGAATATCACAGCTTGTATCTTTAATAAAATAAAATCTGCCGGTATTTGCACACCATTCCAGAAGTTCCGGAGAAATGACTCTCTTATATGGATACGGGCATTCATAGAATCCCAGTGCCAGATCTTCTGGAAGCAGTGCAAGAAGTTTTTTGAGATTCTCAAGCCATACTTCATCGCTTTCATCTTCTGCCGCAAGACGGTTTGTAAGAAGTATCACTGCATCCACACCTGTCTTAGCCACTGCATTCAGTTCTTCTGCCTGATCCTCGATCTTATCTGAAATATGCCCGGATGCCACAACCGGTACTCTTCCTGCTGCTTTTTCCTTAATAAAACGCGCAAGCTCCACACGCTCTTCCAGCGATAAGAAGAACATTTCACTGGACTGACAGTCTGCAAAAAGGCCAGCTACGCCATTCTCAATATACCAGTTGACCAGTTTTTCCAGAGAATCATAATCCACTTTGTTGTCATCTGTGAATGGTGTCAGCATAACCGGCCAAACACCATTGTTAAATTTTTTGTTCATATCCTTCACCTTATCCTTTCACACCACCGGCTGTCATTCCACCAACCAGGTTTCTATTGCACAGCAAATATAATATAATTACAGGTATGGATGCAATCAACGAACCACCCATCAGCGGTCCCCATGCATAAACATCACCAACCACCATGTCTGCCAGAGCCAGAGGAATTGTCTTGTAATCTGCTTTATTAATAATTACCAGCGCATACAGATATTCACTCCAGCAAAGTGTGTACGAAAATATCAATGTTGACACAATTCCCGGTTTTGCCAGAGGAAAACAGATTTTCCACATTGCCTGCACTCTGCTGCATCCATCAATGATCGCTGCCTCTTCCAGATCATATGGTATGCTCTTAAAATATGAAATCATCATCCAGGTCGCATATGGGATTGTAATTGTCGGATACACCAACACGAGTCCCCACAAATTATTGCTCAGTCCAATTTTGGTTACCAGAAGATATAACGGTATAAAAAGAACTGTTCTCGGCATCAGGTAAGAAATAAGAATCCCTTTTGATACCTGTTTTCTTCCTGTGAATTTGATTCTTGCAATTGCATATGCCGCTGGCATACTGATGGCAATAGAACCAAAAGAAACAATCAACGATACAAACAAACTATTCAGCACATTTTTCATAAACCCTTTTTCGGCAAAAAGTTCATAGTATCCTTCAAATGTTAATTTTTTCGGCCAGAATGTCGGAATAATCTTATAAATTTCCGTACTTGTCTTTAATGAAGTAATCAGCATCCAGTAAATTGGGAAAAGGCAGAATACAATAAGGATTGCTGACACAATATAAGCAACGATTTTACTTTTTACTGTTGTCTTCATTCACCTTTCCTCCCTTATTCTTCCGATAATGATGATTTTGTAATATAATGAACCAGCACTACCAGGATTGGTACAAGTATCAGCGATGCTGCTACTGATTTTGCAATATTGCTGTTCATAAATCCCTGTATATAACTGTAAGTTGATACCAGTTCTGTCGCATGAGACGGGCCTCCTCTGGTCATACACCATACAATTTCAAAATCATTTAATGTCCACACAGTTGTTACAAATGCCGATAAGATAATAACTTCTTTCACTGACGGCAGTGTTACATATAAAAATCTCTGAATCACATTTGCGCCATCAAGTGATGCTGCCTCATATAGATCCGGCGATATATTTTGTAATCCAGCCAGTACTGATATCGCAATAAACGGAGTTCCTCTCCATATATTGACCAGTATCACTGAAAACATTGCCATATTTGTAGTAGACAGCCATCCAATCTGATGATCTGTAATATGAAGCACCATCAAAATTCTGTTCAAAGCACCGCCTACGTCTGAATAAATCCACTGCCATGCAAATACAGAGACAATTGTCGGAATCGTCCACGGCAGGATCATTGCAACCCTGATGCCGCCCCTTCCACGTACAGGCTGATTCATAGCAAGTGCCATAATCATACCTAGGATAACTTTGCCCATGACCGCAAAGAAAGCAAAAATGAATGTGTTTAAAAGAGATTTCTGAAATACAGGATCTTTGATAATTTCAATATAATTTGACAGCCCTACAAAACTAACCTGAGCAGCTCCGATTACCTTATCAGTCAAACTTGTATATACAGCCCAGATCAGCGGGAGTCCCATGATAAGTATCAGATAAATTACGGCAGGTGCTATCAGAATAACCGCAAGTTTTTTCTCTTTCTGTTCCATACTTACTGTCTTTCTACCTGCGGAAACAGTATTTAAGTTTTTCATTTGACACCTCCTTTTTTAACAGAAGCGGAAACCCGACATTCCGATTTCCGCTTCCCCTGCAGTTTTAATTATTTTTCTTTGTCGTAAACAGCCTGCATATCTGTCTGAAGTTTTGCTATTTCTTCTGCCGGATCACTTCCTGTTACGATATTGGTAAAGCAGTTACTTAACAGTCTTGAATTGAATACTTCACTTGCTGCTGGTGTATATGTATTTGGATAGCCAAGGAATGTAAAGTTTGCAACAGAATCAATAAATGGTTTATTTCTTTCATCCTGCCATACTTCATCATCTTTCATTCCCTGAAGAACCGGAATCTTAAATGGAGCTGTTTCATTAACCCATTCCGTATACCAGTCTTTATCAAGAAGATATTTCACAAGTTCTTTTGCACCTTCTTTATTATTCGCATCTTTGAAGATTCCATATCCATCCAGAATACCAGGAACCATGGAGCCAGCACTTCCAGAAGGAATTGCCGCAATTCCTGTATTTTCATAAAGATCCGGATCATCTGTCTTAATTGTATTCAAAAGACTTCCTACATTAAATATCATCGCACATTGTCCGCTTAAGTATGCTTTGTTATTTCCTGAGTCATCCCAGTTTACAGCTGTCGGAGGTGTTACTTTATCTTCCATAAACAGATTCTGAATATACTGTGCTGTGCTAACAGTTGTCTCACTGTCAATTGCTACTTTTCCGTCATCGTCAACATCTACGCTTCCATTTGACCAAAGCATTGCACGGGTAAGCCACTCTGCATCTGAGTTACTTGCGCCATATCCGATACCAGCACCATAAATACCGTTTTTCTCATCTGTCAGTTTGATCGCAGCTTCCCTGAAATCATCCCATGTCTCAGGCACGGATAATCCAGCTTCTTCAAACATATCTGTTCTGTAATACAACACTTGCACAGAAGCCCATCCAGGAATTCCATATACCACACCATCCTCTGATGTAACAGCCGGTGCCAGACTCTCTTCGAATGGAGTCACATCGTTAATTTCATTATAGACATCTGTCATATCTTCCAGAATTCCCTGTGAATAATACTGTCCCATTTCCTGGTATCCGAAGTAACTTAAATCCGGAAGATTCCCTGATTCAATCGCAGCTGCCCATTTTGTATAGAAATCTTCATAAGCGATAACCTCTACTTCCACGTCCACATCATTTTCTTCAGCAAACTGTTCGCAGCGTTCTTTAAACATGTTATTTGCAACATCTGTAAGGTCTTTTTTCATCCAGACTACGATCTTATCTTTTCCATCAGCCTTTGCTTCAACTACACATGCACCGGTAAATAAGGAAACTCCCATTGCTGCACAAAGCATAACACTTACGATTCGTTTTTTCATATCTCACTTCTCCTTTTCTATTTATGGGTTTAAAATGACTTTAATCGCTCCGCTGTTCTTATCACATAACAGGTCAAAACCTTCTTTTACTTTTTCAAGTGGCAGTCTGTGTGTGATAACTTTATCGATATCTACTTTTTTCATTCTTAAGAATTCCAGGGTTGTCTCGCATTCATCAGCATATCCTGTACTTCCGTATACATTCAGCTCTTTGTATATGATCTGCTGGATTGCAATATTAAGTTCCGGTTTTGTAAATCCAAGTGCAACAACAGTTCCTCTCTTTTTGCACATATTCAGTGCCAGATTATAAGTAACCCCAATTCCAACAGCTTCTACAACTACATCCGGACCTGCTCC
>CAVBPN010000218.1:1722-17406 GCA_963597235.1 bacterium | reverse complement strand
ACTGGGATTCAAAGAGTTTTGTACTTTTGATAAAATGAAACCGATTTATCATCAGCTATAATGAATTTGATTAAGCAGCCTGTGTGTGATAAAGCATACAGGCTGCTTGCGGGTTACAACTCTAATGAATCCTCTGCATCTACCCACATCTGCATATTTCCATCAAGATATAATCTTGCATATTCGAGTGGTTCGTCAACAGCAAGTGAGGTCAACACACATTCTGATCCAGACATTGTTTTTAAATTCTTTTCTGCTTCCCAACAGTCAATGCGGAGCATATAGCCAGCACTGGTATATACATCAATGCTGTTGCGTTTTGGATTGTATTCTGCAAATATTGTTCTCATCGTATCAAATCTCCTTATCATTCAATCAATCATTTGTTAGAAAAATCAGAAGCATTTCAATCAGTTCACCATGTCACTTTTTTTGTGTTATACTATCTTATATAATTTTCTTGCCCTTGTATTTGCCCTTATCAGAGTTCGTAAACACTGATGAGACGATATAACACAAGGGAAACAATAAGGGAAAGTTCACCTGCGATAAATCCAGTGTTTTCAAGGGTTTGCGGAGAATTTAATAACAAGATATAACAGTTATTAGATCTCTTAAAACAGGTGAAATCTCAATCGGAATTGACCGAGCTCTTTGAGCGAGAGATACTTCTTGTCCGAAGGGCAAGAAGGTGAAACTGAAAAGATTTAGAACAATCGGATTTTAACACTTGAGAAAAGAGGAATAAACATGGCAAAGAAAGAAGAAAGATTTGAAGTTATATTTAAAGACGGAAGTCAACTTAAGTATGAAGGGATTCGTCAAATTCTTATAGATAAGGAAACTGGAGTTAATTACCTTTGTTGGACAGCCGGAAATGGAGCCGGTATTACACCACTTCTGGATTCTGAAGGAAAAGTCATAGTTACAAAGTAAACTTCCAGGTTGTAATTAGATCGATGTGAGGTAACAGAATGAAAATAGAACAATACGTAATGGCATACGGCGTAGAGCAGGATCGTCTTCGTGCAATTTTGCCTGATGGTCATGAATCTCTGCGTCCGGTACTTCGTATAAACGCGGAAGTCCGGGATGACAGACAGGGATATGTAGAATTTAATACGGCCGTAGAAAAAGATGGAAATAGAGGCTGGTTGAATATTGGATATTGGGAAGATGTCTCTTTTATACGTCAGGAAAAAAAGATAACATTTCTAACAGAATTTCTCGAAATTTCTTTCGAGTGCGTGGGAATAGAAGGCTCCTGCCCGGCAGAAAAAGATAATGCCGGCTGCTATTTTATTGGAGAAGAAACCACGCTGCGAAAGCCAGAACTCATCAACAGTAACAAGGAATTCTGCGGCTGTGCATTTCAATGGAAATTTGCAGATGGAGACGCACATGGTGCCAGCATTGGCAAGACTCTTCCGGCATATCCACAGGAAGTCAGGACTGTGTATCCAAAGCAGGCATTTACTGCCTCAAATGCAGCCAGCATTCCCTGTGATCAGGTGCTGGGGACTTATTGCGTTGTATTTGAAAGATGATAATAAACTAAGAGCCGGAAGCTTTACAAAGTAGAGTTCCGGCCCTTTTGTTTAATTTATTTTCTTCTGTAGATTGCAGATTTTTATCGGATAAAGTGTGTTGCTACTCTTTCTTCTTTCTCTGGAAGGCCGAACTTTTCTTTGCCAAGCGCGATGCTCTTCATCAGGAAAGTCATATTTGCGGCAAGTGTACGCATGGTCTGTTTTCCTTCTTCATCCTGCTCTGCTTCTCCTGGAGTTCTTCCGTGGATGCTGTTCCAGTACTGGCTGGATGCGATCGGCATGCCGGAAATGGTGAAATATTTATTGAGTTCATCAAATGTCGCTGAGCATCCGCCTCGTCTTGCACAGGCAATGCTTGCGCCGACTTTCATGGTCTTGTCAAAGTGACTGCTGTAAAACAGTCTGTCAAGACAGGCGATCAGGGTTGCGTTTGCAGATGCATAATAAACCGGGCTGGCAACCACAAGACCGTCGGCCTCTTCAAATTTCGGTGCAAGTTCATTTACCACATCGTCAAACACACATTTGCCTTTTTCGTAGCAGGAATTGCAGGCTACACAGCCGCGGATAACTTTGTTGCCGACTGTAACGATTTCTGTTTCCACGCCATTTTCTTTAAAAACTCTCTCCATTTCTCTGAGTGCGATGGAGGTATTTCCATTTGCTTTCGGGCTTCCGTTGATCATGAGTACTTTCATAATAGCCTCTCTCCTTTTCCTTTATTAACATCCAAACACTTTCGCAGTTTTCTCCATTCGTTCTGCGATCGGGACGCCAAATGGACAGCGGGATTCGCAGGCGTGACAGGCGATACATTCGGAAGCTTTGTGTTCCAGCAGTTCGTAATGAGACTGGACGGTTGCCGGAACTTCCGGCTGCATGGTTGCAAGATCATAAAATTTATTGATCATTGCAATATCCAGGTTAGATACACATGGCTTGCAGTGACCGCAGTATGTACATTCGCCACGATAAGAATGGAACGGTGCATTTGCGATCACAGATGCATAGTCTTTTTCTTCTTCGGTTGCGGTTTCATATGCAGCTGCCTGGTCTACCTGCTCTTTTGTGTCATAGCCGCACATGATAGAACAGACTGCCGGTCTGGTCAGGGCATAATGGATACACTGCACCGGTGTCAGGCTCACACCAAACGGGGAACGCTTCTCGTCAAACAGTCTGCCTCCCGCAAAGCCTTTCATGACAGTGATTCCTACGTCATTCTGCTCACAGACTTTGTACAGTCGTGCACGGTCAGGATCGATTCCTTTGAGACTGGTGTCAAATTCCTCTGCAAACATCGTATCAATATTTTCACTCGCCGGAAGCATATCAAAAGCCGGATTGATACTGAAAAGGATCATCTCCACATAACCGGACTCTGCTGCTTTGACTGCAACCTTCGGGTTGTGGGAGCTCATACCGATATGACGGATCACACCACTGTTTTTTAATTCCATCACATATTTGAGATAATCAGAATGCTGGATCTGATCCCACTCTTCCTCGGAATCCACATAGTGGATCATCCCAAGATCAATATAGTCTGTCTGCAGACGCTTTAATAAATCCTCAAACGCCGGACGCACATACTTCATATCTCTGGTGCGGAAATACTGCTCGTCCTTCCATGTAGAGCCAATGTGTCCCTGAATAAACCACTGGTCACGGTTTTCTTTGATTCCCTCGCCAATAATATCTCTCGATTTCGGATCTGCCATCCAGCAGTCCAGGATGTTGATTCCCTTCGAAGATGCATAACGGATCAGCTCAATGCTCTCCTCCTCCGGATGCCGCTCCAGCCATTCACCGCCAAATCCAATTTCACTCACCATAAGCCCGGTCTTGCCTAATCTGCGTGTTTTCATGATTTTCCCTCCATTAATCTTTGTTATATTCCTCATATACATATGCAAAATATTATAACATAGACAAAGGAACTTTTGAACCGCCCTTACGCTGCCTGACACAAAAGCCTTTTTCTCCTAAACTGGAAGTTGAATTATAAAGTTCTTTGCAAATACACCATATCTACCAACTGTATTCCACTCTCATAGATTGGGTGATCGTAATTATCTGTAAAAAAATTTGATATGATGTGCGAGCGGACAAAACCACACTTTTCATAAAATGGTATTGTCAGTGGGCTATCGCCTGTTCCCACTTGCAGAATAGCATATTGATTCCTGTATTTCTCAACCACAAAATCAATCAAGGCTTTTGCATATCCTTTACCTTGATATTCTGGAACAGTTGAAATATTCTTGATTTCAAGTATGTCATTTCCTTCATCGGTTATGACACACTCGCACTTGACCCCATTATCATCAAGTACATACATCTTACCTTTATCGAAATAACGGTCTATCATATCCTCCTGCTCATCTGCTAATAGGAGCAAATCAATATATTGTTTTTTATTCTCTTTAACTTCAACAATTTTCATTAATCACACCTGCAAATTTGTTCTACGTTTCTTCCTATTAAGATAATACCACAAAAAGGCCTCTGGCACATATTTTATTTGTTATAACACAAAAAGACCTCAACGGGCTGAATGATCAGTCCATCAAGGTCTTCTACAATTACTTCGCCGCCAGTTTCCACTGTGCAGACTCTGTCTGAAGTTTTACAAGTCTTGCGTATAAGCCGTTTTGCTTCATCAGTTCATCGTGGGTTCCGTTCTCGGCTACAATGCCGCCGTCGAGAACGATGATCTGGTCTGAGTTTTCGACGGTACGCATTCTATGGGCGATCACAAGAACTGTCTTTCCTTTGACCAGTCTGGAAATCGCTTCCTGGATCTCGGTTTCATTGTCCACGTCAAGGGACGCTGTCGCTTCATCCAGAAGGATCACCGGCGCGTCTTTGAGAAGTGCACGGGCAATGGAAAGACGCTGACATTCACCGCCGGAAAGGGTGGAACCATTTTCTCCAATCACGGTCTGATAACCTTCCGGTAATTTCATGATAAAATCATGACAGCGTGCCGCTTTTGCAGCCTCGATTACTTCTTCATCCGTGGCATTTTTTCGTCCCACTCGGATATTTTCCATGACCGTGTTATTGAACAGTACCACATTCTGGAATACAACAGAAAAATCTTTCATCATCGCAACAGAATCGATCGGTGTGATATCTGTTCCGCCCAAAGTGATCTTGCCGCCATCCACATCATAAAAACCTGCTGCCAGATTCGCCACTGTACTCTTACCGCCGCCGGATGGTCCGACAAGCGCTGTCACTTGTCTCTGCTTTGCAGTAAAGGAAACATCCCGAAGGACCGGTTTTCCTGGTTCATAAGCGAATCTTACATGTTCAAATGTAATGTCATATCCATTCGTCTGATACTCTTTCTGCTTTTCTTCTTCCTTATAATTCTGGATGGTTTTCAGCCGGTTCACCTGCAGATCGACTGCAAACAGTTCCGCCATATTCGCCATCGCGCCGGAAAGTGGATCATACAGTCTGGATGCCGCGATCAGAAAAAGAATATACGAAAACAATGTCGTCTGACCATTCAGCATCAGCTGATTTCCAACCACGATAACGGTGGCAAGTCCCAGACGCAGAAACATCTGTCCTGTTGTGATCAGACTCGCGCTCACCATCTCTGAGGAAATCTGTGCTTTCTCCGCACTGTCCATTTTTTCGTCCAGTTTCTTAAGGTAACCATCTTCCAGATTGCAGGCCTTGATATCCTGAACCGTTTCCAGGCATTCCTGGATTCCGTCTGCCAGAGCCAGTTTTGCATCGATATGCTTCTGTCCCATTTTGCCCTGCAGTTTCCGTGACAAAAGAACGATTGCAAATGCCGCCGGTGCTACCCAGAGCAGTGCCAGCCCCATCCGCCAGTCATAGACAAGAAGTGCAATACATACGATCGCAGTTGATATAAAGGACCCCCAGAACTGCGGAACTGTATGGGAAAACGCATGATCAAAGCCAGAACAGTCTCCCATGATCGTGCTTGTCAGATCTGAAAGATCATGTTCCTGAAAGAAACGTAACGGCAGTGTTCTTAACTTTTCTGCCAGAGTGATCCTGCGACGTTCACTTTCTTCGTAGGTTCCCATATAGGTAATGGTGTACTGTTTATAGTGCATCAAAAAAATTACTGCCAGGATCACAATTCCTATCACCGTATACAGAAGAACATTCGCCTCCTGTGTCCCATCTCCAATCAGCGGGGCAAGCAGTGCATTCAACACACAGGCGAGAAGTGCAACTGGAAGCATCAGGCTAATATACGCCAGCACAGAATACAGAATTCCTTTGAACAGATCTTTTGCGCCCTGTTCGCTCAATGCATATTTTTGCTGAAGATGTTTCATCATCATTCTGCCTCCTTTCCGACTTTCCACTGGATCGAAGTCTGGTAATCCTTCCACATGGACGCATATCTTCCGTTCTCGGCAAGCAATGTGTCGTGTGTGCCTCTTTCGATGATTTTTCCTTCATCAAATACCAGGATCAGATCTGCATTCTGGATCGTAGAAAGACGGTGTGCGATCATGAGAACAGTCTTTCCTTTTGTCAGTTCCTCAAAAGCAAGCTGGATCTGATGTTCATTTTCTGCATCAGCAAAAGCTGTCGCCTCGTCCAGAATGATGATCGGTGCATCCTTAAGGACTGCTCTCGCCAGAGCAATTCGCTGGTTTTCACCACCGGACAGGTAAGTGCCGCCATTTCCGACAACAGAGTCCAGACCATTTGGCAGACGGTCGATGATTTCTCTGCACTGTGCCGTCTCCACTGCGCGCAGAACCTCTTCCCGTGTCGCTCCCGGTTTTGCTGCCCGTATATTCTCAAGAAGCGTATCTTTGAACAGTTTTGTATTCTGGAATACAAATGCGATCTGGTCCATCAGCGTCTGTTTGTCGATTTTTCTTACATCAACGCCGCCTACCAAAACGCTTCCTTCTGCGACATCATAAAAACGCGGGATCAGCTTGGCAACGGTTGATTTTCCACTTCCGGATGCTCCGACAAGGGCCACTGTTTTTCCCTGGGGAACTTCGAATGAAATATGCTCCAGTGCTTTTGTTTCTGTTCCCGGATAGCAGAAAGATACATCCTTAAATGCTACAGAAGCGTCTTTTGGCTGCTGTGAATTTACAGTTTCCGGCAGAGGCTGTTCTTTCAGCACTTCTTCAATACGTGTCACTGCACTTTTTGCCGCCATCAGCTGCTCGCCCGCAAACATGACACGGTTCATCATCGTTGTACAGATTGGGGTAAACAGACTATAGAAAAGGAAATCAAGAAGCACATCCTGATAAGAAGCCTGTCCACTCACACCTGCGAGGATCATACATGCCACCGGGATCAGCAGGATAAAAGTGCCGTTCAGCGCCACATTAAATCCAGTCAGTGGAATACGACATTTCAGCGCATATCCGGAAGCATATTTTTCATATTCTTCGATTGCTGCATGAAAGTTCTTGAAAGAATAAACGGTCTGCTGAAAAACTTTTACTACCGGGATCCCGCGGATATATTCGACTGCTTCTTTGTTCATCGTTTCCAGTGCAGTCATATATCCTTCCATGAAATTTGCGTTATCGCCGCCCATCATCTGCTTCATGCAGAGTACACCGATCACAAGCGGAACCAGACAGCAGATTCCAAGCCGCCAGTCAAACACAAAAATCAGCACGATCACTGCAACCGGCATGACGACCGCTCCTGTCAGGTCAGGGAGCTGATGTGCCAGGAAATTTTCGGTCAGCCATGCATTGTCATCAATCACTTTTCGCAGGCGTCCGCTCGCATTCTGGCTGAAATAGCCAAGCGGCAGTTTCACAATGTGATGCATGGCTGCTTTTTTCATATTTGTTGCCGTACAGAATGCTGCCAGATGCGAACAGCAGAGTGCAATAAAATATAACAGAATGCTCAGAATGGAAAATCCGGCCGCACACCATGCATATGCAGTACTGTTGGAAGTCATTCGGATATCTCCTGCCGTCAGCGCATTCAGCATGTCACGGACAACAAACCCGATACAGACGAACGGAATCATTGACAGTACCGTGCTGAGTCCTGCAAGGATCATGCCGAGGACGGTAAGCCAGTGACGGTTTCCTGCATACCGAAACATTCTGGATATTTCAGAATCTTTTTTCATAAAAAATATCCTCCTTATCATAATCGGCAGGAATCAGAGATTTTTCCAATTCCTGCCGGATTTTTTGCGTTTTTCTCTTATTACTGTTCAGACAGGTTCTCTGTGCAGAAAAGCTTGATACAGTTTTCAACCATTTCCTGGTCATAATCTGTAGAAATACCGGAGCCAAGCCAGTAAGCATAGTCACCTGCATCATACTGTCCAAGTGCATCCAGGTCGCTTACATAACGTAATTCAATATGATAGGTTGTATCATTGGTGTCCGGTGCGATACAGAAATATGTAAATTCTCCGGAGTCTGCATCATCACTCTCAAATTCATACAGACCACGGATTTCTTCCATTCCTACATAATGATACGTGTGGGAAAACAGTTCTTTCTTGTCAGCATCATAACCTTTGATCGTGGAAGTGTCACCGTCAAACTCCAGCGTATCTACATCCTGTGTAAACTCACAGTCATACACACCGTTACCGTCTGCATATTCTTTTACTGCTTCTTCTCCGTAAATCTTACCGGAAACCATGGAAGCCAGTTTCTCATATGCACCTTCTGCATTTTCCTCTCCGACCAGTTCCTTACAGTCGTCAAGCCAGAGCTGTTTGTACTGATCATCCAGAATAACCGGCCAGAGTTCCTGATAAGTTCCTGTCAGATCTTTCATAAGCTGCTCGGCGTCTGCTTCATTGTCCGCAGCCTCGTCTGTTGTCTCTGCATTGCTGTCTGCCGCTTCGGAAGCGGTGGCATCATCAGATGCAAAAGTTGTTACGTTTCCATATCCTGCCAGCATGGAAACTGCAAGGGCAGATGCAAATAATGTACTGAGAAATTTTTTCTGTTTCATCATAAATCCTCCTGAAATAAAAAATGTTGCAGTTAGTACTTTCTAACCACAACACGCATTCTAAAGGATAAAATATGAAATTACAATTACCGAACAGGCTTTTTTCTATCCATTCGGACTTATTCCTCAATTTCTCTTTCGGTAAGCAGTTGGTGACATACCGTACTCCGCACAAAAAGCTGAAGTAAATTTGTTCGGGTTGAGATACCCAACCTGTGTGGCAATCTCTCCGACGTTAAGCTGGCTTTCTTTGAGAAGCCGCTCAGCCACCTGCAGTCTGTAAAGTTTCATATAAGAATAAATAGAATCTCCATACACACCCCTGAAACATTTCTTCATAACGGTCGGTGAGATTTCAAACCGCTCTGCCAGATAATCGATTGTATAATGCTCATTAAAATGTTCTACAAGAAATGTATGAATCTGCTTGATCACCGCAATCTGCGCTTCTGAAAAGTGCACCCGGTCTGCCTTATTTTCCGCAGGATTCAGGCCGGTCAACACAAGCAGGATTTCCAGTACTTTGACCCTGATATAACCATGACGCAGTTTCTCCGGAACACGATAGAGCTCCGAAAAGATATGTTCTATCGTCTGATTTGCCCGGATGATCGTAAAGTCCTGCATCCTGGCAAGTTCCCTGATCCGTTCCAGATCCACAGACAAAAGTTCAAGGATATTCCGCATCTCATCTGTAATTCTCGAAAAATCAATCGTCACCGTGATTCCATGATAATGTGCCGTCGGAAATTCCGACTGATGTGCCTGATCCTGCAAAAAGCAGAACGACAGATCTCCGGCAGACATATAGCAGTACTGATGCTCTCCAAACAGACACTCCGATCGCCCTTCTCTGCAGTAGTTGATCTCCAGCACACTGTCCGCCGGTTCCTGATTCTTGTTACAATATGCCATATGCATATCATTATACACCAGCTCAATCCCTGGGAATACATGGTACAGCGTAATATCCCCGACACCACTCTCATTCTCCAGGTGGAAACTGCTACAGTTCTCCTCTTCCTCACCCTTTTCATGAACAGCCGCACCATACAGGTCTATACTGGTAAAACTGTTCGGTGATTCTTGCTGTTCTTTCTGACCTGCTGACTGTAGGATGTTTTTTGCAAGTTCGTATGGATTTTTCATTATCCCTGCTGTCCATTCGCCTGGCGGATCATGTCTTCGACGACGATGTCAAAGATTTCTCCAATGGAACTGCAGTATTCCAGGATCTTCCATGGTTCGTTTGTGTGGAAATGGATTTTTACCAGGTCCTCGTCTCCTGCTGCAATCAGGCTGTTGCCTTCGAAATGTTCCATGATGTAATCGGAAATCTCATCCTCATCGAGATCTTCATCTCTTCTTTCGATCAGCAGCTGTGTATCATAACGATATGCAAACTGATCATCCTCTGCATCGATTGAATTTATTGCCATTATAAGTACCTCCATAAATTTATTTGTTACTGTACACGATTATATTCATTTCTCCATGCTCTTCCATTCTGCGACTGCATTTCTCACACGGCGGTCAATATCTATACGTGCCCTGCGGCATTCTTTTGGATATTTTTTTGCTGACTGGAACGCCAGTTTCACAAAAATCCCGGAACCAACCGGCAGCATCGTCTTCAACATGCTCTCCGGAAAAACGAAATGTGTTCCATATTTGTAGATTACAGACTCCAGTCTGCACGTATGCGGACGTTCCTTGATGCGCTGCTTCATGCGGCGAATGTATTTTGCGGTGTCCCACAGCACATCATCCTCAGCTCCGATCAGCAACAGTTTCCCATGAATCTTCTCAACTTCGATCATCTCTTCTTCCGTGATCGGATGCGCGGCTTCGGAATCATCAAACAGTTTTCTTGAATTGAGCATATCTCCTGTCCGCTTTGTTTCCTTGTCGACTACATGCCAGTAGTCCGGATGTTTATAGCAGAATGGCATATACGGAAGCGGCTCTCCTCTGTAAGAAAAAAGCGATTCTCCCTCGATCGGCCATTCCTTGCAGCCGTCTTTTTTGCCCTGCATAAATCCTTGCCAGATAAAGTCACTCGGTGTCAGACCGATCGTCAGTGTGATATCCTCAAAATAAGAAGCCGCCGTCAGGGCAAGCGTTCCCGTAGTAGATGCCCCAACAATCCCGATCTTCTGATTATCGTGTACTTTCAGCCACTCGATTGCTTTTTCGATACGTTCCAGCGGATAATTATGATGTCCATAATCTTTCTTCGCCGGTGACATCGTCATCACATTCACACCAAGTTTGTGAAGCCATTTCACCGATGTACGTGCCAGATAATCCTCCGGATCATCCCCGATCATAGCGATCATTGCACAGTCTGAGTCTGTTTTGCATTTCCAGTATGCACCATAAAATCCATCTGTGTCCACGTCAAAATGAATTTTTTTTATCTTGCATTCCTCCCATTTTCACGCAATTGTTGTGTTAGCCATGTTTAACAAAATTATAGCATCTCTCTACGAAAAATCCAGTCCTTTTTCTGTAAAAAGAAAAAGCGAAACCTTTTCGTTCTTCATCAAAAAAGATTCCGCTCTTTCCATTTTTATGGAGATTTTATTTTACCTGATTCCCAGATCTTTCCTGCATAAAATACGCCCGAATCTTATCCAGCCCTTCCGCATCCATCTCATACTGATCTGCGATAGAACCGTTTTCGAAATGAATGATATCGGTACAGCAGTCCAGGATCAGTTCCAGGTCATGCGTGATCACATAAACCGTAATTCCGGCATCCCGCACCTGCCGTAATACTTCCGCAACTTCTCTCATATGCTTATGATCAAGCCCGCTGGTCGGCTCGTCAAAAAACAGCACCGAACGTCTGGAAGCGATCGCAGATGCAATAGCCACCCGCTGCTTCTGTCCGCCGGAAAGCGACATCGGATGGCGGTCTTTGAACGCTGTCAGATCCAGCATGTCGAGGATTTTGACCGCTTCTTCCTCATTTTCTTCTTTCATGCTGATCATGACCTCGTCCAGTACAGTCTCTGTAAAAAGCTGATGATTCACTTCCTGCATGACCATGTAACAGGCAATCAGTCTGTCTTTCGGACCATAAGATTTTCCATCCCAGACGATCTTGCCACATCGTTTCTCCAGGCCACAAAAGCAGCGGGAAAAAGTTGATTTCCCGGCCCCATTGTTGCCCGTGATCCCGACGATCCGATTCGACGGGATCTCGCAGTCCCGGATATGTAAGATCTCCGGTCCATGCTTATATGCAAAGGAAAAATCGTGAAGTTCCATCGTTGTTTTTGCCTGTATCTGCACTTCTGGCGTAAACAGATTTTCCAGTGCAAAGGTACGAAGTCCCATCTCTGCACGCTGTTTTTCCGTCAGATCTTCAAACTCTGCTGCGGAGTAATCCTGAGCGATCTGCCCCTCTTTTATATAAATAAAACGGTCTGCCAAACCTCGCAGATAATACAGTCGATGCTCCGATATAACGATTGTTTTCCCCTGTTCTTTCCAATAAGCAAGTGTCTTTCGAAACTCCATGATCGAAGCTGCATCCAGATTGGAAGATGGCTCATCCATGACAAAAACATCCGGTTTCATAATAGATACACCTGCACAGGCAATCTTCTGTTTTTCTCCGCCGGAAAGATGAAAGATATTGCGCCCGATCAGTTTTTCCAGACGTAGATTCTGAATCGTTTCCTGCAGTCGGTCTTTGATTTCTTCCTTTGGCATTCCAAGATTTTCACACCCAAAAGTGATCTCACTTGTCGTATCCACATTGAAAAACTGTGACCGTGGATTCTGAAAAACACTTCCCACGATCTTCGCTGTATCATACAGCGGCTGCTCAGAAACTTTCACTCCGTTTACCCAGGTTTCACCGCTCATTTTTCCTTCATAATAATGCGGAATCAGACCATTGATCAGTCGTGTGATCGTTGTTTTTCCACAGCCGCTCTCCCCGCAGAGCACGACAACCTGACCGTCTTCTATCGTCAGATCAATATCCTGAATCCCCGCAGAATGTTCATTATTTTCCCCATAGGTAAACGTCACATGATCAATTTTTATCATACTATCTGCCTCCTAGAAAATAATGTATTTTTGCAGAAAGAATACTGCAAGACATGCCAGACAAAGCACAATCGCAATGATATCCTGCACATGGAATCCAATCTCACAGACATTGGTCCGTCTGACCGGTGCGCCAAGTCCCCTTGTCAGTGCTGCCGCAGAAAGCTCATCGCCGATCTTTACAACAGAAACCATCAGCGGTATCAGCCGATATTCAATCATCAGGAACGGATTTCTGCCGCCAAAACGGATATTTCGCATTTTCATCGCGTCACGGATTGCCTGATATTCCTCCCCGATCGTAGGGAAAAAGCGGAAGATGACCGACAGCGGGATGATGATTTTTTCTGTGATATGCATCCGCTCCATCGCACCGATAAACTCACTCACAGACGTTGAAGAAATCAGATATGCACCTGCCATAATGCTCGGTGCGAAGCGCGTCATAATCGAGGAAACAGCCAGCACCATAAAGGAAAACATACCGTTCCACACATTCAGTGCCAGTCGCTCCAATATGAAACAAGCCACATAAAGAAACGCATATTTGCCTGCGGTTTTGAATCTGCGTTCTGACAAGATCAATGCAAATGGGATCAGACTGAGTATCGGTTTCACCACATTCATAACACCTTCATTGCTTGTGCTGAACATCAAGGTCGTGATCGTCACAAGCATGAGCAGCTTTGTTCGTGGATCCAGAACGATACCTTTTCTGTTGTCAGAAGTCGCAGATAACATCTCATTCATTACACGATTCCCGCTTTTGCAAAGTGTTTTTTCAGCAGTGCTTTACCAATCATTCCACCAATGACTGCACAGATAAAGATACCTGCGATCACCAGGATGATGCTCCACATCGGCATGACAGACATTACTTTATCTGCATATTCATCACCAAAGCTGGCAGCAAAACTTGCTCTTGAATCTTCTACCATGAAATACATTGGGATGTATGTACCAACCATCCAGAGGCTGAATACTGCATAGCCGAGCAGGCTCTTTTTTGCACTTTTATAGTTACCGGATTTCAGGATCAGATCGCCCAGCAGACCAAACACAAGCCCCAGCGGCACACCCCAGTATCCCATTCCGGTAAGTCCCATCAGAAGACCGCTTAAGATTGCCATCAATGTGACCATGCCAAACTTCTTTACCCTTGTCAGGAACAGCATGAATGGAATTCCTGTGATCAGTGTCCACAGCGCGCCAAGAATCGGCAGAAAGATCGGAACAAAGCCAATCGGGATTGCCACACAGCATCCGAGGACAAAATAAAGAACCGTAAAAAGTCCCAGGTTGATCAAGTCTTTCGCCTGTAATTTGTTATTCATAGAGAATACCTCCTTATGTAATTAGTTGTTTCTAACCTTTTCTATAAAATACCACATGAATTTCTGCTTCTCTATAACCAAACAGCTTTTTCGCTCCAAACAGCATCGAGTTTTTTTGTTGACTCTCCCTTCTCTGAATTCTATAATAATTTCTGTAGAAACAATAAAAAGCACTTATATCAGGAGATGTATATGAAGATTGATGATGTGATCAAAAAATGCATAGAAGTGCCCGGTATCTCTATAAAGCAGGATAAATACAGTATGGAACTTATTCTGAAAACCCGGGAAGGCAAAGGCTCCATGACCTTTTTTCCTCTGTTCCCAGGTCTGTCCCTGGCATATATCTTTGTAAATTCGCCCACCTGGACAGCTCCTGACCTTCGTTCAGATAGCTCCATTACAAAAGGTCCACTGCTTCTGAACTACTGTGTGACGGGCCGCTGTGAAATGATCCTGAACAGTGAAAATTTTGTCTATGTCAAAGACGGAGAACTGTCTCTGACGGAACGTTTCGCTCAGAAGGAATATGTTTATCCGAGACGGATCTATGAAGGAATGGAATTCTTTGTTGATATAAATACGCTCACTTCACAAAGCGCATGGGTGCAGAATGAATTTGGAATTAATTTCAGAAAAATTGTAGATATGTACTGTCCGGATGGGAGTACTTATATCTCGACTGTAACTCCCGAAACAGAAGAACTTCTCAAAAATCTATGGGAATTCTTTGATTTTCCGGCTCCTTTTGCAGTCATGCAGATGAAGATCTACACACTTGCTCTGTTCTCTGTGCTACAGAATCTGAAGGATATCCCGCAGTCTCAGGCATGTACTTTTTTTACAGAAACACAGGTAAACATTGCAAAAAAAATCGAAAAGATCATCACCTCAGACCTCCGTCAGCATCATCCTGCGTGGGAACTGGCAGAAGAATTTTCTATCAGCGAGACCAGTCTGAAGAACTATTTCCGTGGTGTTTACGGACAGAATATCTCTGTCTATCTGCGTGAAATGCGCATGAATAAAGCCGGAGAATTACTCGCCACAACACGCTTATCTGTAGCTGAAATCGCAGAGCAAGTCGGCTATCTGAACCAGAGTAAATTCGCCTCTGTGTTCAAAAAACAGTTCGGTGTATCTCCTCTGGAATATCGCCGATCCAGGCATCTGATGACAAAGCAGACGCTTACAAAGTAATTTTCTATAAAAATGACCAGGAAGATTTTCCCTGGTCTATAAATCGAGCGGATATTCACAATTCGCACGCAATTAAATTCCATATTTTTTCAGATCAACTTTACCGTCGATCACCTCTACCCCATCTTCTTCAAGAAGCTTCGCCTGTGTTTGTTCTCCGCCAAATGCAAAGGCTCCTGCCAGTTCTCCCTTCGCATTTACTACACGAAAACACGGGATGTGCTCCGGGTCTGGATTTTTATGCAGGGCATTTCCAACTGCTCTTGACATCTTCGCATTGCCTGCCATCTCTGCCACTTTTCCATAGGTTGCAACATGACCTTTTGGGATTCGTTTGACTGCTTCGTAGATTCGTTTCGTCGGACTGTCTGTGATGATATCATAGCTTTCGGCGATCATTCTTTTGATATCTTTATCCGGTATACTGCCATCCAGAATAATCGTGTTCCAGTGCTCTTTATTCTGATGATAACCTGCGATCACAGCATCATACGCAGACCGCCAGAAGTCACGCCACTCCGGATTCACCTTTACATTGAGATTGATATATCCGTCTTTTT
>CAVBPN010000218.1:0-1712 GCA_963597235.1 bacterium | reverse complement strand
ATCCAGAGGAAGGCCTTCTTACTTCCTTTCACCCTCACCAGCTGCCAGTTTGGATCTTTGAATGGACGTTCTTCATATACATTTTTGAAAGACATGCCGAATTTTAGTGCCTCTTCGCGTTTTTTCATAAGCAGAACACTTCCCTTGTAATACGCTTTCCACTGTCTGTTTTCATAACTTTCTCAATAAAGTTTTCGATATTCTCTTTGCTGTATTCACTTTCATATGCATTTACAATATAATCCGCTTCAATCAAAATCTGATAATCAATCCCCTCAATATCCTTCAATGTATGATGGTGTCCTACCAGATATGCAACACGATCAATCTGTACCTCTGACATACCAGTGTCTGCCAGAAATTCTTTTACAATAGGAATACCCTCTATTTCCTGATATTTACCATTTGTATTTCCATATTTTTCCCGGCAGAACGGACACGCAATATCATGTGTGATTGCTGCGACTTCCAGAATATACTGTGTTTCCTGATCCAGATTTTCCAGCTCACCGATTGTCTTTGCGTACGTCCATACACACATGAAGTGATTGATATCGTGAATATTTCCTTTTGAAAAAGTAATCATTTTTTCCATGATCTCTGAAATTCTCATAAATAGTTTCTCCTTTTTCACATCAGTTTCATATACAGAAGCGGATATGGATTTCCTTCTTCATCGTGTTCTGTTCTTTTGTATGTTTCGAAGCCCAAATGCTCGTAAAATCCCACTGCCTGTGGAACATATTCTTTGATCTGAGTGATCTCTGCATCCGAAAGAGAATGATGTGTTGCACGGACAGATGCTTCCCGGATATCCAAAAGATCTGCTGCCAGCCGGGGTGTTCTTTCCCCGACTTCGTATATTTTCATTTTGCGATTTCCTTTCATAAATGATTATATCATATTATCCCCGGGAATCCAATTTCTTCTACATCAATATAGCGTATAAAAAGCACCTCTATCTTTTAATCAAAAAATGTCTTCCATTTATCACCTGCGCGGTACGCATCAAGACACATTCTGACCTGTTCTTCATTGTTCTTTTCGCCTGCGAGTTCAGGAAGTTCGTCCTCTGCAAAATAGCCAAAACCTGTAGTCTCGATATTCTCTTCAAAACCTCCACCAGTCGCCGCGCAGAGCATGAATATCTGACTATGGAGAAACAGAAAGAGTTCCGCGCACACCTTATTGCACGTAAATAACAGTAGATCATCTCATTGAAAAACGCCTGTGGCAGTCAGCTGTACAGGCGTTTTTGCGAATCCATCACTTATTTTTTTCCATAAATGATCCCCATTCCACTGATCATCCATGGCATTGTTACAAAACCCGGAATAAAATCCAGTTTCTTTTCCAGATTTCCTATATAATGTACTTCTGAGATACCTTCCACTTTCAGTTCACGTACAAACTGCTCCATATCTCCGTACAGAGCTTTCTGCGGTACCCAGTTTCCGTAGTTTGCTTTTTCGTTCATGATTCTTTCCTCCTTACATTTCAAATCAAATCTGTGCGAGCACATAACAAATCCGAAAAAAATTATGTTTTACAATAGAAAAAGCCTACCGCATTATTTGCGATAGACTTCTTTTTGTCCGTTCAGATATTTAATTAACGCCATCGTCCCTGCATTCGCGTGGATGCCGATTTCTCTTGCGAGCCTTATTCTTTCTTCCACGGTATAATCTCCTTTTATCAGCTCCATATATCCC
>CAVBPN010000217.1:35842-47467 GCA_963597235.1 bacterium | reverse complement strand
CAGGTTTTATAAGGCCTGCAAAGTGATTTTTAATTATTCAACTGTCAAACTCCCGGGAGTTTTTTTACAGCCCCTTTTTGTGGATTTAATATTTTTAACTACCAATCAGATTTCTGCCGAAATATCGCAAAATAGTTGCGAAAATAATTTATGTGCTATATAATAGACACATAGTTGTTTTGAGATAACTATTTGTATTTCAGAGTGGATAAAGGGGGAGGAATACATGCCTGCGGTTTTTATAGGAAGCATTGGCTTTTTGTTCTGTTTCCTGTACGATCATAACAGTATCCGGCTGAAAAAAAGATTTCTTCACCTGTCTTTTGGTATAGGATGTTTCCTGATCGCAGTATCTACAGTTCTGGTGATTTGGGACTGCTGGCCGCGACAGGGAGCTTCTTTTTTTATTTCCGCTGTTTTTCTGACAGCACTGATCGTGTTCCTGGGACTGTTGATCTATACCTTGTTTTTTGCAATTCCTTTTGATGAGACATATATGAAAGAAAATCATGAAAGGCTGGCCTGTACAGAGGGAGTTTATGCACTGTGCCGGCATCCCGGCGTTTTGTGGTTTACGGGATTTTATTTATGCCTTTCAGGATTTCTCGGATCAGTAAAGGCACTCGGAGTTTGTATGGTTTTTATCGTCTGGAATATATTGTACATCTGTTATCAGGACAGGGTGGTGTTTCCGGAGACTTTTAGTAATTACCGGGCATATCGGATGAATACGCCTTTTCTGATACCGAATCACAGCAGTGTGGCTGCCTGCATAAAAACGTGGCACAAAAAGGGGGGATGGCAGTGAGGCTTGGAGATAAACTTCGAAACCAGCAGTATGATGTCATATGGAAGGAGTACTGCGGATTTCTTGACCTGACAATGAGAGATTATATGAAGATCCAGAAGCGCCTGATGGAGGAGCAGATCCGGCTCTGGTCAGAATGCGAGCTGGGTAAAAGTATTCTGAAGGGAAAAAAGCCCTCCGGGATCGATGAGTTCCGGCGGATGGTTCCACTTACAACCTATGACGATTATGCAGATATGCTCCTGCAGAAAAGAAGCGAAACTCTTCCAGGCAATCCGATCATCTGGATACAGACTACCTGGGAAGGCGGGCGACATCCGGTAAAGGTAGCACCGTATACAAGAAGTATGCTGGATACTTACAGGAATAATGTGGTTGCCTGCCTTATTTTGTCTACAAGCCGTGAGAAAGGAAAGTTTGATGTAGAAGAAACAGACAAGATTCTTTACGGACTGGCACCTCTGCCTTTTGCTACAGGTCTTTTTCCACTGGCGTTGAAAGAAGATATCAACATCCGTTTTCTTCCAGAAGTAAAGGATGCGGTGAATATGAGCTTTGGCGAACGGAATAAAGAGGGTTTTAAAATGGCCATGAAACAGGACGTGGAATTCTTTTTTGGCCTTGGCAGTGTGGCATATGCGGTAACGCAGAGCCTGACGGGAAGCGTATCAGCCAGTAAAAGTAAGACTTCTTTTTCGGAGCTTCTCCATTATAAACCCGGGATGCTGAAAAGGATTCTGAGTGCGAAAAAAATCTGCAGGAAAGAGAAACGCGAGCTTCTTCCAAGAGATCTTTTTCATCTGAAGGGTTTTATGGTAGCAGGGACAGACAACCAGTGTTATAAGGATGATCTGGAAGAAATGTGGGGAGTCCGGCCTATGGAGCTGTTTGCAGGTACGGAGCCGTCTATCATAGGAACTGAGACATGGACAAGAAATGGAATGTATTTCTTCCCGGATACCTGTTTTTATGAGTTTATCACAGAAAAAGACATGCTGCATAATTATGAAGATCCTACATTTATTCCCGATACCTATCTTATGAATGAGGTTATCCCGGGAGAAAAATATGAGCTTGTTATTACGGTTCTGAAGGGTGGGGCCTTTGCCCGCTATCGTGTGGGAGATATGTACCGCTGTGTGGGACTGACAAATAAAGAAGATCAGACGCAGATTCCGAGATTTGAGTATATAGATCGTGTGCCGTGGATCATCGATATCGCAGGATTTACGAGAATTTCGGAGAATGGCATCAAGAGTGTGATTCAGCTGTCCGGACAGCCGGTAACGGACTGGATTGCAGTAAAAGAATATAATGAGAATAATCGCCCATATCTGCATTTATATATAGAAGTAAAAAAAGAAGCACTGATGTATCAGGCTATGAGTACGGATATTCTGAAAGAGCTTCTGACTACATATTTTAAGTACATCGATCAGGATTATCGTGATCTGAAAAAAATCCTTGGGATGGATCCCCTCGTGGTGACGATCCTGCGTTGTGGCACCTTTCAGCTGTATGAATCCAGACATGGAAGGAAACCGCGGCACATGAGCACTCCTTACTATGAGGTGACAGAATTATTGAGAATACAGGATGAAATTGGATCCGGAAATGTGAGGAAGTAAATATGGAAAGTTATATTTCATTTTCAGTCATTTCGGTTTTTTTCTATGCATTTATGATACTGACGATGCTGGCAGGAAAGAGAAGCAGACTTATCAACAGTTTTATGTGGGTGCTCACGGGAATGCTCTGCTGGACATTGGGATCCTTTCTGATGCGTATGGAGGCATGGCCTTCTTATATTTTGTGGTACCATGTATCCCTTGCGGGTATTCTGTTTCTTCCATATTCTTATTATGTATTTATCTGTGAATTTATGGGAGAGAGGGTCTTCAGAAAAAGCTGGATACCATTTTTTTTCATGATATTGCTTTTTCTGGTCAATATCCCGGGAGGAATTATCTTACACTGGCCGGCTTTGAGTTACAAAAATGGAGGGGCACATTTTGTTTATGAGATCACACCGTGGTTCTTGCTGTTCTTTGTGGCTGCAGGAACAATAATCATTCAGATTTTCATCAAGATGTATCGTGGATGCCGGAAACATCCGGGATATCGTAAACAGATAGAACCGCTGCTTGGCGGGATTCTGATTGTCTTTGCAGGAAACCTTGCTCTGGCACTCCCGGCATTTTCGGGATTTCCAATTGATATTGTCAGTGGACTGATTAATGCGATTCTCATGCTGTACGCACTGACCAGGAGAAGGCTGTTTCAGATGCAGCGTCTTGCATCTGACCGAATCTGTTTCGGTGTAGGTTTAGTGCTGACAGTGGTGATGTTTTATAATCTTTGTCCGTATTTGATAAATTATATATGGGAGCTGTTCCCTAAAGCAGAAGAATATCATGTGCTGATATTCTCTGCAATATTTCTGATATCCGCATGGCTTGTTACAATACTGTGGAAATGCCTTGTGAACAATGTGTTTATCAGGAAAGAAATCCAGCAGTCGATGGAACTGAAAGATTTCAGTCAGGCGGTGTCCAGAACGCTTCGGGTTGAAGAGATTTTAAACAGTACGGTGAATGTCCTGAAAGAGACAACCGAAGCAGGACGGATCTACATTTGTCTGAAGGACAAAAAGACAGGAGAATTTAAGGCAGTTTACAGTGATCGTCCGTTGAATGATCTGACTTTTTCGCTGAAGGAAGATAATCCGATCGTTACTATGCTTACAGGAAATGATGACTGCATTGTGATCCGTGATTTTCGCTCTTCCACTGCTTATAAATCCATGTGGGAATCTGAGAAACATATGCTTTCGGAGCTGGGGATCGAATGCTGCGTGGGCTTATGCCAGAATGAGGAACTGACAGGAATCATCGCAGTCTCGGCGGATGAACATAAAAGTCTGAATTATAATGATTTTGCAATGCTGTCGTCGGTCGGCTCAGTAGCATCTATTGCTATCAAAAATGCAAGATTATATGAGAGTGCATGGATTGAGGCGAGGACAGATGAACTTACCGGACTTCTGAACCGGAAATACTTCTATGAAGTCCTTGAGGAAGAATACAAAAAGAATAGCGACGGATCAATTGCTTTGATTCTGATCAACATTGATGATTTCAAACTTTATAATCAGCTGTATGGAAATCATCAGGGCGATATCGCACTGAAAAAAGTGGCTGAAATCATCAGGGCGAGTGTGGGAGAACGTGGATATGTTGCTAGATACGGTTCGAAGGAGTTTGCGGCACTGGTACCAAATTATGATGTTTTTTCTGCCAGAAATCTGGCAGAATCTATAAAGAAACAGATTCTGAACATGCGTAATGATTCTGCGGACTACAAGCTGAAGATCCTTACTGTCAGCGTAGGAATCAGCGCGGCACCATATGCGGCTCGTTCTGCAAAGGAACTTCTGGACAATGCAAATCTTGCAGTATATCATGTAAAACACTGCGGCAAAAATGGCATTGAGATCTTTGATACCATGCTGCGTGAAAGTCTGGATGAAGAGAATGCAGAAAGCAAATTCGATCATGAGCATATTTATGAATCTTACGAATCCACCATTTATGCGCTGACTGCGGCAATTGATGCCAAAGATCATTATACGTTCGGACATTCCAACAATGTGGCCTATTATGCCACAAGTCTTGCAAAGGCATTGAATTATACGAAGGAAATGGTGGAAATCATCCGTCAGGCTGCACTTCTCCATGATATCGGTAAGATTGGTATTCCGGAGCAGATCCTTAATAAGGCAGGGAAGTTTACTGCTGAGGAGTACGAGGTCATGAAGGGACACGTGGAAGCATCCATCGGGATCATTCGGCATCTGCCGTCCATGGACTACGTCATCCCTGCTGTAATTGGCCATCATGAACGTTACGATGGAAATGGTTATCCGAGACGCATAGCAGGAGAAGATATCCCGGAATCTGCTAGACTTTTATGTATCGCAGACTCTTTTGATGCCATGACATCAAAACGCTGTTATAAGGAACTGATGCCTGTGGAAAAAGCACTCGACATTATAAGAGAAGAGGAGGGAAAACAGTTCGACCCGGAAATGGCAGAAGTATTTATCCAGGCATTTGGGGCTGGTAAAATTCGCCTTGCAGAACCCGCAGAGCTCAAACGTGTGGAGTAAGCAGAATAGATGTATTTAAAAATGCCCCGGCAGGAAGAACCTGTCAGGGCATTTATTATGTACGAACCTTGATCAATAATAATCGACTGCTTCAACTGTCTCGCTTCCGGATGTGAAATCTGTTGTGATGGAGAAATCGTTGAAGGAGTAAACTCCGCCAACTTCGTTTCCGTTCGCATCGTATGCCGGTTCATACTCGATCGGAGTACCGTAGGCACTCATAAAGTCATTCAGTGTAGAGCCTACATAAGAGGAGGCATCACCGGAGGAAGCGCCTGTGGAAGCTGAAGATGCATCAGAACTGCTGTCAGATCCTGTAGAAGAATCAGCAGAAGTGTTATCAGCGGATGTACTTCCATCGGCAGCTGCTGTTGTACCATCAGCTGAAGTAGAAGTAGAAGCAGATGCGTCTGTTCCGGCAGTTCCATCCGGAGCCGGAGTAGTTGTCAGATTGGCTGCCGGTGTAACAGTAGGAGCAGGTGTGGATGTCGGAGTCGGAGTAGAGGTAGCTTCAGCCGGTTCCGGAGTTATAGTTACAGCCTGGCTGTCAGCCGGATCGTCAGCGGTGAAACCACATCCAGTCATGAGGATCGATGCTGCAGCGATGGCTGACAAGAGCATAAGATTTCTTTTTTTCATGAGTATAATCTCCCTTACTATATAATCATACTGTTTATTATGCGTTCTTTTTTGAACTTGTCAATAGGATATGGGAAAAGTTTAGAATAAAAACATAAATTATTTCCATATTTTACGGAAACAAAAGGATAATGTACCCAAAAGAATGCAGTCCTAATAGGCAGGGAAAGCTTGCCAACAGTGGTTATAAATGGTACAGTAATAGGGAATGTAGGAGGCAGAGAGAATGTTTAAAGAAATCAAAGACGAGAAGACGTTTAACGGAATATTGAGTCAGATCATAGATAATATTCAGAATGGGCGTCTGAAAGCAGGGGATGTGCTTCCGGCAGAAAGAATGATGGCAGAAACAATGGGAGTATCAAGACCGGCAGTCCGTGAAGTGTTAAGAGCTCTCGAACTGCTTGGAATCATAAAGACAGTCCCGGGTGGCGGCAATTATATCGCAGAAGACCTGGATTCCTGGCTGATCGGCCCATTGTCTATTCTGTTTAAACTGAATAATGGATATCTGAGACAGAATCAGCAGCTGAGAGCTGCACTGGAGAGGGAATCAGCGATTCTTGCAGCAAGGAAATGTACCCCTCTGGATGCTGCTGAGCTTCTGAGAATCCTTTCTAATATGGAAAATGCAGAAGACCGGGCTGATAAAGACAAGTTTGATAAAGCGCTGCACAACAGAATTGCGAAGATCGCGGACAATCCGATGATCTACAGCGTTGTTACAGCAGCAGATCAGCTTACGGAAAATACCATTTCCGGAATCAGAGATTATATTATGAAGAAAAACCAGTCGACTGATGGAGTGGATGAGGTAGATGAACAGCATCGACACATTGTAGAAGCGATCATCAATAATGATGAAAAGCTTGCAGACAGGTATATGTCGGAACACATGGACATGATCGAGAAATGCATGGATGAGATGCAGAAGATCACCCCTGAAAACAGGAGACCAGCAATTACGATAGGAGGAGAATAACATGGATTACGCAAAAGAATCATTAAGACTTCATGGAGAATGGAAGGGTAAGATCGAAGTTGTCACAAGAGTACCGGCAGAGAATAAAGATGACCTTTCTCTCGCATATACCCCGGGTGTTGCACAGCCTTGTCTGGAGATCCAGAAGGATGTGAATAAATCATATGATCTTACCAGAAGATGGAACATGTGTCTGGTTGTTACAGATGGTTCCGCGATCCTTGGTCTTGGAAATATCGGACCGGAAGCAGGAATGCCTGTAATGGAAGGTAAATGTGCACTTTTCAAGGCATTTGGTGATGTGGATGCTTTTCCGCTCTGTATTAAGAGCAATGACGTAGATGAGATCGTAAATACGATTTATCTGATCTCCGGATCTTTTGGCGGAGTCAATCTGGAAGATATTTCAGCACCGAGATGCTTTGAGATCGAAAGAAAACTGAAAGAAAAATGTGATATCCCGATCTTCCATGATCACGACGATCAGCACGGAACCGCAATCGTAGTATCTGCAGGTCTTACAAATGCCCTGAGACTGGTAGGAAAGAAATTCTCAGAAGCAAAAGTTGTCATTAATGGAGCTGGATCCGCAGGTATTTCTATCTGCAAGCTTCTTCTGGAACTTGGAATCGGTGATGTAGTGATGGTTGACCGTAAAGGTATCCTGGCACCGGGTGAAGAATGGATGAATCCAGCACAGAAAGAGATCGCTGAGAAGACAAATAAAGAACAGCTCCACGGAGATCTTAAGGATGCGATGAAGGGCAGAGATATTTTTGTCGGTGTATCTGCACCGAATATCGTAACAGCAGAGATGGTAAGCACGATGGCTGATGATGCGATCGTATTTGCAATGGCAAACCCGACACCGGAGATTATGCCGGATGAAGCTCGCAAGGGCGGCGCAAGAGTCATTGCGACCGGACGTTCTGATTTCCCGAACCAGATCAATAACGTACTGGTATTCCCGGGCGTATTCAGAGGCGCGTTTGATGTAAGAGCAAGTGACATTAACGAAGAGATGAAGATCGCAGCAGCGAAGGCAATTGCAGATCTGATCTCCGATGAGGAACTTTCTGAGGATAATATCATTCCGAAAGCATTCGACAAGAGAGTAGGCCCGGCTGTCGCAAAAGCAGTAGCAGAAGCTGCAAGAAAGACCGGAGTGGCAAGAATCTGAGAGTGCACTGCACGGAACGATTCGCAGATATCAGAAATATAGAAAAGAAAGAAGACGTGAAGATGAGAAACTGGGAAAATAATATTCGTAAAGTAATCCCGTATACACCGGGAGAACAGCCAGATCAGCCGGATATGATCAAATTAAACACAAATGAGAATCCTTACCCTCCGGCACCGGGGGTTACGGAAGTGCTCCGGAATACAGATACAGATGCACTGAGACTTTATCCTGATCCGGCAGCGAAGGATCTGGTTCATGCGATCGCAGGTGAGTATGGACTTAACGATGATCAGGTTTTTGTCGGTGTCGGTTCCGATGATGTACTGGCAATGAGTTTTCTTACCTTCTTTAACAGTGAGAAACCGATCCTGTTTCCGGATATCACCTATTCCTTTTATGATGTATGGGCTGATCTGTTCTGTATTCCGTATGAGAGACCGGCACTGGATGAACACTTTCATATAAAGAAGGAAGATTATTTCAGAGAGAACGGGGGAATCATTTTCCCGAATCCGAATGCACCTACCGGAGTTTCACTTCCGTTAAGTGATATTGAGGATATTGTGGCACATAATCAGGATGTGATCGTGATCGTGGACGAAGCTTATGTTGATTTTGGTACACAGTCTGCACTGCCGCTGATCGAGAAATACGAGAACCTTCTTGTTGTTCAGACATTTTCAAAATCCAGATCCATGGCGGGCATGCGTATCGGATTTGCACTTGCGTGTCCGAAACTCATCAAATACCTGAATGATGTGAAATATTCATTCAATTCATATACGATGAACCGTACATCGATCGCTGCCGGTGTTGCTGCGATCAGGGATCAGGAATATTTCCTGGAAACCTGCGGTAAGATTATAGAGACAAGAGAATGGACAAAAAATGAGCTTCGCAAACTTGGATTTTATTTTGAGGATTCAAAAGCAAACTTTATTTTTGCGGCGCATGAAAACTGTCCGGCAGAAAAACTGTTCCAGGCTCTGAGAGAACGTCATATTTATGTGCGCTATTTCCCGGGTGGAAGAACAGGTAATCATCTGCGTATTACGATCGGAACAAGAGAAGAGATGGAGACTTTTCTTGCTTTCGTTAAAGAATATCTTAAAAAGGAGAATTTATGGAAGTTTTAGTACAGTGGTTTACAGATAACCTGTCACAGCATATTTCCAGAGAACTTATCATTTTTATCATTTCAATGATACCGATTCTGGAACTCAGAGGAGGGCTTCTGGCAGCGTCGCTGCTGAAGGTATCAGCAGCAAAAGCGATTCCGATCTGCATCATCGGAAATATTATCCCGATCCCGTTTATCCTTTTGTTTATCCGTCAGATCTTTAAAGTTCTGAAGAAAACAAAGCTGTTCCATAATCTGATCGTCAGAATGGAAAACCGTGCAATGGGAAAGAGTGATCAGATCAAGCGTTATGAATTCCTGGGACTGCTTGTGTTTGTGGGAATTCCGCTTCCGGGAACCGGTGCATGGACGGGCTCACTGATTGCCTCACTTCTGGAAGTAGATATCAAGAAATCATCAATCGCAATCTTTTGCGGACTGATCATGGCAACGGTGATCATGTATGTGGTATCCTATGGAATCGTAGGAAGCCTTGTTCATTAATTTTTTAAAGACATATCTTATGAATGATGGACATAGCCCTGAACTTGTGTTAAAATATTTCTAAATATAATGTAACCGGAGCTGCATGAGATACATGCAGTCTGCCGGCATTCTGAATTCGTGTCATTTCAGACATATATTCCGTACACACTTTATTATCAAATGAATAGGTTTTTAGAAGGCAGAGAGGACTTTTTTATGAGAGAAAAATATGAATCATTGTCGCTTGCAACATTAAAAGATCTGGCAAAAGCGAGAGGTCTGAAAGGAATTTCAACATTAAGAAAGCCGGAACTGATCGAACGTATGCTTCAGGAAGATGAGAAAGAAGCATCCGAAAAAGGATCAGCCGTGACAGAGACTGCTGCGAAAGAAGTGGAAGTAAAGAGAGAAGAATCTAATGCGGAACCGGTAAGACAGGAGAACAGAGTCAGAGAATCCAGACCTGCATATGAGACTGGCGAGAGAAAGACATACCAGGAGCGCGGTAATTACCATTACAGAGAGCGCAATAATAATTACCAGAACCGAAACGGTTATCAGGAGCGTAATAATAATTACCAGGAACGAAACGGCTATCAGGAGCGCAATAATAATTACCAGGAGCGAAACGGCTATCAGGAACGTAATAATAATTATCAGGAAGGCGGTTACCAGGAGCATCCGGTGGCAGATACGGCGCAGCTTGACAGCGGCGAGAAGGCAAATGGCATTCTGGAAGTCCTGCCGGACGGCTATGGATTTATCCGCTGTGCGAACTATCTTCCGGGAGAGAATGATATCTATGTATCTCCGTCCCAGATTCGCCGCTTTAATCTGAAGACCGGTGATATCCTGAAGGGAAGCATCCGCATTAAGACTCAGGGTGAGAAGTTCAGTGCACTTCTGTTTGTGGATTCCATTAACGGATTCCCGCCAAGCGAAGGACAGAGAAGATATAATTTTGAAGATATGACCCCAATCTTCCCGAATGAACGTCTCCGTATGGAGAGACCGGGCGGAACCGTTGCAATGAGGATCATGGATCTTTTAAGCCCGATCGGTAAGGGACAGCGAGGCATGATCGTATCTCCGCCGAAGGCTGGTAAGACAACCCTTCTGAAGGATGTTGCGAAGTCTATCCTCAAAAATAATCCGAACATGCATCTGATCATTCTTCTGATCGATGAGCGTCCGGAGGAAGTAACGGATATTAAAGAAGAGATCCGTGGAAGTAATGTAGAAGTTATTTATTCTACCTTTGATGAACTTCCGGAGCATCACAGACGTGTATCCGAGATGGTTGTGGAGCGTGCCCGTCGTCTTGTAGAACATAAGCAGGAGGTAACGATCCTTCTGGATTCCATCACAAGACTTGCGAGAGCATATAACCTCTGCGTAACTCCGAGCGGAAGAACGCTGTCCGGTGGTCTTGATCCGGCTGCCCTTCATATGCCGAAGAGATTTTTCGGTGCTGCCCGTAATATGAGAGAGGGCGGAAGCCTGACAATCCTTGCTACGGCACTTGTAGATACCGGAAGCAAGATGGATGACGTTATCTATGAAGAATTTAAGGGAACCGGTAACATGGAACTTGTTCTTGACCGTAAACTGCAGGAAAAGAGAGTCTTCCCGGCAATCGATATCCAGAAATCAGGAACCAGACGTGAAGATCTTCTTCTGACAAAGGACGAGCAGGAAGTGGTATATAATATGCGTCGTGCCCTGAACAGTCTGAAGGCAGAAGATGCCGTTGAACAGATCCTGAATATGTTCTCCAGAACAAAAAATAATGAAGAATTTATAGAGACCGCAAAAAAACAGAAATTTTTATAAACAGCTTGCATTTATATATTCAGTGTGTTATAATCAGAAAGCTGCGAAATAAATTAGCAATTTCGTGAAGTTAATACGAATAGAAAAATAGAGAAATATAGAGAGGTGAAAATCATGCGCGAAGGAATCCATCCGAACTACTATCAGGCAACTGTAACCTGCAACTGCGGAAACACATTCGTAACAGGATCTACTAAAAAAGATATCCATGTTGAAATCTGTTCCAAATGCCATCCATTCTACACAGGACAGCAGAAAGCAGCTCAGGCTCGTGGACGTATCGATAAGTTCAACAGAAAATACGGCTTAAACAAATAATTCATTTAAATAATAATGAAACAAGAGACAGGTTGAGGTTGGGAAATCTCAACCTTTCTTTGCTTTTAGAACGGCAGCAGATAAGTGG
>CAVBPN010000217.1:0-35832 GCA_963597235.1 bacterium | reverse complement strand
GTGTGAGATACTGCTTCTTGTGTCTGTCACAAGGCGGTTCGCCCATGGCAAAGTGACGAAGCATTTATGAGACGGAGGATAAAATGAAACCATCTAACATCGGTGGACAAGCTGTAATGGAAGGCATCATGATGCGCCATAAGGACAAGTATGCCATTGCAGTACGCCGTCCGGATAAAGAAATAGAATTAAAAGTAGAAGATTATAAATGTATATTCGGTAAAGCCGGATTTTTAAAATGGCCGATCATCCGCGGTGTGGTAAGTTTCGTAGACGGACTGGTGGTCGGAACGAAGTGCCTGATGTATTCTGCTGAGATCGCAGGAGACGAAGAGGACGAAAAAGAAGCAGAAAAGAATGCGAAGCTTTCAGAAGAGGAGCTTTCCGCAAAGAAAGCGAAAGAAGCAAAGATGTTCCAGTGGCTTCTCTACATAACTGTTGCCATTTCAATCGTTGTTTCTGTTGCAGCGTTCATGCTGTTTCCGTATGCGCTGGCAAGCCTTCTTCGTAAGGTCGGGGCATCGGAGTTTGGCGTAACGGTTGCAGAGGCATTTGTGAAGCTTGCGCTGTTTCTGGGATATATGTTCCTGATCTCACGTATGAAAGATATTCAGAGAACTTTTATGTATCATGGTGCAGAACATAAATGTATCAACTGTGTGGAACACGGACTGCCGCTTACCGTAGAGAATGTTATGGCGAGCTCCAGACAGCATAAGCGCTGTGGTACGAGTTTCCTGTTTCTGGTAATGCTGGTAAGTATCTGCCTTCACTTTATCTTTGTGCTGGCTCCGTCTTACTGGGTGCGCCTGTTCGGACGTCTTCTGATGGTGCCGGTTGTATCCGGAATCTCTTTTGAGATGATTCAGTGGGCAGGAAGAACCGACAGTAAGCTTGCAGATATCTTAAGTAAACCGGGGCTTGCGATGCAGAAACTGACAACAAAAGAACCGACAGCAGATATGGTGGAAGTTGCGATTGCAGCAGTAGAGGCTGTTTTTGACTGGAAAGCATATCTGAAAGAAGAATTCGGCTGGGAGCCGGAAGAAAATGAAGAAAAGGAGTCACTGTAAACGGAGTGAACAGTAACGAAAAAAATGCGGACATATAAAGAAGTGCTGGAAGATGGAATCCGGCTTCTGGAAACTGCCGCAATCGAGGAAGCCAGGTTAGATGCCTGGCTCCTTCTGGAGTATACGGCAGATATTACAAGAGCGTGGTACTATGCGCATATGGATGATGCTCTGGATAAAGCGACAGAAGTACGTTATCTGGGGATGTGTGAGAAACGTGCACGGCATATCCCGCTGCAGCATATTACCGGGCGGGCTTATTTTATGGGATACGAGTTTCAGGTGGACGAGCGTGTCCTTGTACCGAGACAGGATACAGAAGTGCTTGTGGAAGAAGCACTTTCTCATATGAAAAAGATTCAGTCACCGCGGATCCTTGATATGTGCACCGGTTCCGGATGCATTCTCTTAAGTCTTCTCATGGAGATGCCGGAAGCTACCGGCACAGGGGCGGATGTTTCTTTGGATGCACTCCGTGTTGCAGGGAAGAACCGTGAGAGACTGGGGCTGGAAGAACGGGCGGATCTCGTAAAGAGTGATCTGTTCTCGGCAGATTATTTTCAGAAAAACAGTGGAAATGACCACATGGAATATGATATGCTTATCTCAAATCCGCCATATATCCGTACCGCAGATATAGAAGAACTGATGGAAGAAGTACGCTTTCATGATCCGGTGCTCGCACTGGACGGTAAGGCTGACGGTCTGTATTTTTATGAAAAGATCACAGAGCAGGCGGGCAGATATCTGAAACCGGGTGGCTGGCTGATGTATGAGATCGGCTGTGACCAGGGAGCGGATGTATCAGAGATCATGAAGAAAAATGGTTTTACAGAGATAGAAGTAAAGAAGGATCTTGCCGAGCTGGACAGGGTCGTTAAAGGAAGAAAGGTTATACAGGAGGAACAGAATGTTTGATAAATTAGAGGATCTGCTTGTGCGCTTCGAGGAAGTTCTGAATGAGCTTGGTGAGCCGGGAGTAACGGATAACCAGGAACGTTTCCAGAGACTGATGAAAGAGCAGAGCGAGCTGCAGCCGATCGTAGATACTTATAAAGAGTATAAAGAAAATAAAGAAACGATCGAGGACAGCCTTTCCATGCTGGAAGAAGAGAAGGATGAGGAAATGCGTGAAATGCTGAAAGAAGAGCTTTCCGATGCAAAGAAACGCGTTGAAGAACTGGAAAAAGAACTGAAGCTCCTTCTTTTACCAAAAGACCCGAATGACAGCAAGAACGTTATCGTGGAGATCCGTGCAGGCGCCGGCGGTGATGAAGCAGCCCTGTTTGCATCAGAGATCTATCGTATGTATGTAAAATACGCAGAATCCCGTCGTTGGAAAACAGAGATGATGAGTCTTAATGAGAACGGAATCGGCGGTTTTAAGGAAGTTACCTTTATGATCCAGGGACAGGGTGCATACTCCCGCCTGAAATATGAGAGTGGTGTACACCGTGTACAGCGTGTACCGGAGACGGAATCCGGTGGACGTATCCATACTTCTACCTGTACGGTAGCAATCATGCCGGAAGCAGAAGAGATTGACTTCCATCTTGATATGAATGACTGTAAATTCGATGTATTCCGTGCATCCGGAAATGGTGGTCAGTGCGTCAATACCACAGATTCCGCTGTACGTCTTACGCATATTCCGACAGGAATCGTTATTTCCTGTCAGGATGAGAAATCTCAGCTGAAGAATAAAGATAAAGCCCTGAAAGTACTTCGTTCCCGTCTGTATGAGATGGAACTGGCAAAACAGCACGATGCAGAGGCAGAAGCAAGAAGAAGCCAGATCGGAACAGGTGACCGTTCTGAGAAGATCCGTACTTATAACTTCCCGCAGGGACGTGTGACAGACCACAGAATCAAACTGACACTTCATCGTCTGGACAGCATTCTCGGAGGAGACCTTGACGAGATCCTGGACAGCCTGATCGCAGCTGACCAGGCCGCAAAACTGAGTTCTTTAAACGAAGAAGAATAAATAAAAGATACCTGTATTTTATCTATTGCCAATGTGCATAAGGAGGACGTTTTTATGAAAAAGACAGCACTTGTCATCATGGCTGCCGGAATAGGAAGCCGCTTTGGAAAAGGAATCAAACAGCTTGCACCGGTAGGACCGAATGGAGAGATCATTATGGACTACTCTATCCATGATGCGCTGGAAGCAGGATTCAATAAAGTTGTATTTATCATCCGTAAGGACCTTGAAGAAGAGTTCCGTCGCGTAATTGGAGAAAGAATCGAAAAGATCACAGAAGTAGAATATGCATTCCAGGCTCTGGAAGATCTTCCGGAAGGATTCACGAAACCGGAAGACCGTACAAAACCGTGGGGAACCGGCCAGGCTGTTCTTGCTGCAAAAGCTGTTCTGGATGAGCCGTTTATGGTTATCAATGCCGATGATTACTATGGAAAAGAAGCTTATGTAAAAGTACATGACTATCTGACCCAGGAGCAGCCGGATGATGGAATCCTTCATATCTGTATGGCAGGTTTCCGTCTTGGAAATACCTTAAGTGAGAACGGAAGTGTCACCAGAGGTGTATGCCATATCGAGGAAGGTGCGCTGACAGGTGTTACAGAAACACATAATATCTTTAAGACAGCAGACGGAGCAGAAGCCCGTAATGACGATAAAGTTGAGACACTGGATGTGAAGAGCCTTGTTTCCATGAATATGTGGGGACTGACACCGGCATTTATGGACACACTGGAAAAAGGATTTGTAGAATTCCTTTCCGAAATCAAAGAAGGAGACATTAAGAAAGAATACCTTCTTCCGGAGATGATCGACCGTCTGATCAAAGACGGAAAGGCAAAGGTTGATGTACTTGAGACAAAGGATACCTGGTTTGGAGTAACTTATCAGGAAGACAAAGCTGCTGTTACAGAAGCATTTAAGAATCTGGTAGAATCAGGAGTATATCCTTCAAAGCTTTATAAATAATAAAATCAATGCAATGAATCGTGTGCAGAAGGGTGCACAGTAAGGAGTTAAAAAATGGGTAAATATTTTGGAACAGATGGTTTTCGTGGAGAAGCAAACATTCAGCTGACAGTAGATCACGCGTTTAAAGTAGGAAGATATGTAGGCTGGTATTACGGACGCGATCACAAAGCCAAGATCGTTATTGGCAAAGATACCAGACGCAGCAGTTACATGTTTGAGTATGCACTGGTTGCCGGTCTGACAGCATCAGGTGCAGACGCATATCTGCTTCATGTAACGACAACACCAAGTGTTTCCTATGCGGTACGTACCGAAGATTTTGACTGTGGAATCATGATCTCAGCAAGTCACAACCCATTCTATGACAACGGAATCAAGCTTCTGAACGGAAACGGACAGAAGATCGAGGCAGAGGTTGAGGCGAGGATCGAAGCATACCTGGACGGCAAGATCGAGGAGCTTCCTTATGCGACAAGAGAAGATATCGGACGCACTGTAGACTTTGCTTCCGGCCGTAACCGTTATATCGGATATCTGATCTCTATCCCATGCCGTGACTTCAAGAATATCAAAGTCGGACTGGACTGCTCAAACGGAAGCTCCTCTGCGATCGCAAAGAGCGTTTTTGATGCACTTCGTGCAAAGACTTATGTCATCAACAATGAACCGGATGGAACCAACATCAACAGAGCATGTGGTTCCACACATATCGAAATCCTGCAGAAGTATGTAGTAGACAACGGACTGGATGTCGGTTTTGCATATGACGGAGATGCTGACCGCTGTATCGCGGTAGACCATAAGGGAAACATCATCGATGGCGATAAGATCCTGTATGTATGTGGTAAATTCCTGAAATCCCAGGGAAAACTGAATGGAAATACTGTAGTTACAACAGTTATGTCCAATATGGGACTTTACAAAGCATTCGAGGCAGAGGGAATCAACTACGAGCAGACGGCAGTCGGTGACAAATATGTTGCCGAAAACATGCTCGAGAATAACTACAGCATCGGTGGAGAACAGTCCGGACACGTTATTTTCAGCCGCTATGCAGCTACCGGTGACGGAATCCTGACTTCCCTCATGATCATGGAAGCATGCGTGGAGCAGAAAGCAACTCTCTGTGACCTTGCAAAAGAAATGAAAGTTTATCCGCAGATCCTTCGCAATGTCCGTGTTGCCGACAAGAAGACTGCAAGAGAGAATCCGAAGGTCGTAGAGGCTGTAGAGGCAGCTGCAAGAGCACTCAGCACAGACGGACGTATCCTCGTAAGAGAAAGTGGTACAGAGCCGCTGATCCGTGTCATGGTAGAAGCCGGAACAGAGGAAATCTGTGCAGAACACGTAAACAACGTTGTACGTGTAATGGAAGAAGAAGGACTTGTTGTAGAATAAACAAGTGCAGAATATAGTAACTGTTCACAGGTAATAAAAGGATATCAATGAAAAATAAAAGAATCATATGGATGCTGACAGCCGGACTGACGCTTGGTGCGCTGACTGGCTGTGGAGGGGAAGAAAAGAAAACTTATGACCAGGCCTGTGCGGATCTTGCACAGGGCAGTTATGATTATGCCCTTCAGGGGTATCAGTCTTCGATATCTGCCGGCTATAAGACGGCAGAGTCTTATCGTGGCGCAGGAATTGCCAATCTTCATCTGGGAAACTATCAGGATGCCATTGACTGTCTGACAAACGGACTGAACGATGAAAAAGCAGGAAAAGCACTCAAAAAAGATATGCTTTCTTACAGAGCGACTGCAGAATTAAAAGCAGGGCAGAATGATGCTGCGATGGCAGACTGTCAGACACTGGCTGAGAGTTACTCGATGGATGCAGAAACCTATTATCTGACCGGATGTGTGGCACTGGCGATGGATTCTTATGATGAAGCCTCCTCGAACTTTACGGAATCTTATGGGGAGGATGCGACTTATGACAGGGCCATCCAGATCTATGAGGCATATCTGGAAAAGGATATGGAGGCAGACGGCACGCGTTATCTTGAGGCGGCATTAAAGACCGACCCGAAGAGTGCAGAAGATTACTGCGACAGAGGTAAAGTCTATTACTATATGCAGGATTACTCAAACGCCCAGAAAGAGCTGACAGAGGCAGTGAACCAGAAGAGTACGGAAGGTATGCTCCTTCTTGGTATGGTCTATCGTGCTCAGGGGGATACCTCTAATGCAAGAACGATGTACCAGCAGTATGTAGATGCTGACGGCAGCGATCCGGCAAAAGGATATAACGGGCTGGCTCTCTGTGATATGGATGACGGTTCTTATGACAGCGCACTGGAAAATATCAGTAAAGGACTCGAAGACGCATCCACGGAAGAGATGCAGGATCTTCTGTTTAATGAGATTGTAGTTTATGAGAAGAAACTGGACTTTTCTACTGCTCTCAGTAAGATGCAGGAATATATCAAGATGTTTCCGGATGATGAAAATGCGGCGAAGGAGCTGACCTTCCTTAAATCTCGTAATGGGGAACTCAGTAACGATACAACATCTGATGCGACATCTGATACGACTGAGGATACATCAGCAGACACAGGGGATTCTTCTGAGGAAAGTTCTGACGGATACGATGAGTCCGGCGAAGAGGAGTACTGATCTATGCAGTTTTATGATTTTAAAGAGGTAGAAGAGCGTGTCATTCTGATCGGTGTACAGACAGAGCAGGATGAGGATGTGGCGGCTTCTCTGGATGAGCTGGAAGAACTGGCGGCTACAGCCGGGGCCGTGACCGTCGGAAAGGTAATTCAGAACCGTGAGGCAGTGCATCCCGGAACTTATATCGGAAAAGGAAAGATAGAGGAAGTAGCGGCCCTTCTGGCGGCTTATGATGCGAATGGCGTCATCTGTGATGATGAGCTCTCTCCGGCACAGATGAATAATCTGGAGCGGGAACTGGACTGTAAGGTCATGGACCGTACACTTCTGATCCTGGATATTTTTGCAGGCCGTGCAACGACCAGTGAAGGTAAGATCCAGGTAGAACTCGCGCAGCTTCGCTATCGTTCCGCACGACTGGTAGGACTTCGTGAGTCTCTTTCCAGACTCGGCGGTGGTATCGGAACAAGAGGACCGGGTGAGAAAAAGCTGGAGACAGATCGACGTCTCATCCGTACGAGAATCTCCGCTCTGAAGGCAGAATTAGCGCAGGTGGAGAAGCACCGTGAGCTGATCCGTGGAAAGAGAACGAGGGGAAACCTTAAGACCGCTGCGATCGTGGGGTATACGAATGCAGGAAAATCTACGCTTCTGAATACACTGACCGGGGCAGGAATTCTGGCACAGGATAAACTTTTTGCCACGTTGGATCCGACGACGCGTGTACTGGAGCTTAAAGACGGACAGCAGATTCTTCTGACAGATACGGTAGGATTTATCCGAAAGCTGCCACATCACCTCGTAGAGGCGTTTAAAAGCACGCTGGAGGAGGCGAAATATGCAGACTACATCATTCATGTAGTCGATGCGTCGAATCCGCAGGCGGAGCTTCAGATGCATACCGTTTATGAGACACTTCGGGAGCTTGGCGCAACTGGAAAGAAGATTATTACCCTTCTGAATAAGCAGGACCGTGTACAGGGCGAACAGCTGAGAGATTTCCGGGCGGATTATACCGTAAAATGTTCCGCGCGTACCGGAGAAGGACTGGAAGAACTGAAAGATGTTCTGGCAAAGCTTCTTGCGGAAAGCCAGATCTATCTGGAGGAACTTTATGACTATAAAGAGGCCGGGAAGATTCAGCTCATCCGTGAATATGGCAGCCTGATTTTCGAAGAATATCGCGGAGACGGAATTTTTGTTAAGGCCAGAGTACCGGCGGAAATCTTTGTTTCAGTGATGCCGAAAAGCCCGTAAATAAAGGAAAAACGGTGAAAAATGAGAAAAACAGATAACACCATATAGCTGTGCATTTGCATTATTAGCACAATATATGGTGTTTTTGCGTATTGACGTGAGATAAAGAGTCTGATACAATAAGTTTCACACGGTTGCTGTGAGTGTAGCAGCAGAGGGAGGAATGTAAAGATGTTTCAGGTAGTAAAACGTGATGGAGAGATAGCAGAATTTCAGATGAGTAAAATCACATCAGCGATCGATAAGGCGTTTGATGCCAAAGAAAAAAATTACAGTAAAGATATGATCGACCTTTTGGTCCTTCGTGTTACTGCAGATTTTCAGAATAAGATACAGGATGGAAAGGTAACGGTAGAAGATATTCAGGACAGCGTGGAGAATGTTCTGATCCAGGCCGGATACAGCGATGTTGCCAAGGCATATATCCTTTATCGTAAACAGAGAGAAAAGATCCGTAATATGAAATCAACGATCCTTGATTATAAAGAGATCGTAGACAGTTATGTTAAAGTTGAAGACTGGCGGGTAAAAGAAAACTCCACGGTTACGTATTCTGTAGGTGGCCTGATCTTAAGCAACTCCGGTGCAGTTACAGCGAATTACTGGCTGTCTGAGATTTATGATAATGAGATCGCAGATGCGCACAGAAATGCAGATATCCATATTCATGACTTATCCATGCTGACCGGATACTGTGCAGGATGGTCCCTGAAACAGCTGATCAAAGAAGGCCTGGGAGGAATCGAGGGTAAGATCACATCCGCTCCGGCGAAGCATTTAAGCGTTCTTTGTAACCAGATGGTAAACTTCCTTGGAATCATGCAGAATGAATGGGCAGGTGCACAGGCATTTTCTTCTTTTGATACTTACCTGGCTCCGTTTGTTAAGGTGGACAATCTGAGTTATCCGGAAGTTAAGAAATGTATTGAGTCCTTTATTTACGGCGTAAATACACCGAGCCGCTGGGGAACACAGGCTCCGTTCTCAAACATCACACTGGACTGGACGGTTCCGGATGATCTTGCAGAGCTTCCTGCTATCGTAGGCGGTAAGGATATGGACTTCAAGTATAAAGACTGCAAGAAAGAAATGGACATGGTCAATAAGGCGTTTATCGAGACCATGATCGAGGGTGATGCAAACGGACGCGGATTCCAGTATCCGATTCCGACCTATTCCATCACAAAAGAATTTGACTGGTCCGATACAGAGAATAACCGACTTCTGTTTGAGATGACATCAAAATATGGAACACCATATTTTTCAAATTATATCAACAGCGACATGAAACCGAGCGACATCCGAAGCATGTGCTGCCGTCTGCGTCTGGATCTTCGTGAACTGCGTAAGAAGAGCGGAGGATTCTTTGGTTCCGGTGAGAGTACCGGTTCCGTAGGTGTTGTTACGATCAATATGCCACGTATCGCATATCTTTCCAAGACACCGGAAGAATTTTACAAGAGACTGGATCGCCTGATGGATATTTCTGCAAGATCTCTGCATATTAAACGAGAAGTCATTACAAAACTTCTGAATGAGGGACTGTATCCGTATACAAAGAGATATCTTGGAAGTTTTGATAATCATTTCTCCACGATCGGTCTGGTAGGAATGAATGAGGCCGGCCTGAATGCAAGATGGCTTGGCTGTGACATGAGCGATGAGCGCACACAGAAATTTACAAAAGAAGTTCTGACACATATGCGTGAGCGTCTTTCTGACTATCAGGAAGAGTATCCGGGTGAGCTGTTTAACCTGGAGGCGACTCCGGCAGAATCCACAGCATACCGTCTTGCAAAACATGACCGTAAACGCTGGCCGGATATTCGTACAGCCGGAAGTAAGGGAGATACCCCGTATTATACAAACAGCTCTCATCTACCGGTAGAGTACAGCTCAGATATCTTCGATGCACTGGATATTCAGGATGAACTGCAGACACTGTATACATCAGGAACCGTATTCCATGCGTTTCTCGGTGAGAAGCTTCCGGACTGGAAGGCAGCAGCCTCCCTGGTTCGTAAGATTGCTGAGAACTATAAGCTTCCGTATTACACGATCTCTCCTACTTACTCTGTATGTAAGGAGCACGGATACTTAAGCGGTGAGCATTTCATCTGTCCGAAATGCGGAAAGAAAGCAGAGGTTTACAGCCGTATCACAGGTTACTATCGTCCGGTACAGAACTGGAACGACGGTAAGGCACAGGAATACAAGAACCGTACACTGTATGATGTACTTCACTCAAAACTTAAAAAAGTTCACACCAGTATGGTGACGATGACCGATGACGATGTAAAGATTGAGCCGGTTGAAACGCATAAATACCTGTTCACAACAAGCACCTGTCCGAACTGCCGTATGGCAAAGAAGATGCTGGAAGGTGAAGATCTTGAGATCATCGATGCAGAGAAGAACCCGGATATGGCGCGTCAGTTCGGTATCATGCAGGCACCGACACTGGTCATCACAGACGGAGAACATTTGAAAAAATATGTAAATGCATCCAATATCCAGAAATATGTGGATGAAGAGCTGGATGACTGATAAGGTCTGTGGATAAGTATTTTGAAAATGATAATAGAGTAAAAAATGTGAATCCTCGTGGGTGGAAACGCTTCACGGGGATTTTTCGTTTGTATATATTTGGGGTTACAAAGGTTTACATTTCAGAGAAACGTGAGTATAATGGTATTCATTGGTATATTATGCAATATGGATTAATATTTATGTGAGGGACGAGGAGAGAAAACAATGATCAAACAGAACATCGTATTTATTGAAAATAAAGCAGGAAGTCTTCAGAAAGTTACCGGTCTTCTGGCAGAAGCAGGCATCGATATCTATGGATTCGCATGCTTCGACGCACCGGAATTTGCCCTTTTCCGTATGGTAACAAACCAGGCAGACGAGGCAGAGAAGCTTCTTACCGAGAATGGATATATGAACCGTGTGACAGAAGTCATCGCAGTAGACCTTAAGGATGAAGTCGGCGGACTGAATACCGTACTTCAGGTTCTTGGAAACTGTAATGTAAATCTGGATTATATTTATACATCCTATCACAGAGGAAACAGCCTTCCGATCATGATCCTTCAGACAGATGATGTATTTGTTACAGAGAATGTACTGAGTAATAACGGATTCCGTGTACTGAGTTCTCTGGAGGACTGATGCGGTCATGAATAAAAAAAGTTTTGGGAAAGGCCTTCAGGACGGAATTCCGATCGGTCTGGGATATTTTGCAGTATCCTTCACATTCGGAATTATGGCTATCCAGTCCGGCCTGACTGCGTGGCAGACAGTTCTGATCTCCCTGACAAACCTTACTTCCGCGGGACAGTTTGCCGGAATCGGAATTATGGCAGCAGGCGGTTCTCTGTGGGAGATGGCACTTACACAGCTGGTTATCAACTTAAGATACTGTCTGATGTCCTTTTCTCTGTCACAGAAGCTGGAAAAAGGTGTTTCAAACGGTCACAGACTGGCAGTTGCGTTCGGTGTGACAGATGAGATCTTTGGTGTCAGCGCAAGTCAGGAGGGACGTATCAGCCCGTGGTATAACTATGGAGTTATGTGCATCGCGATTCCGGGATGGTCTCTTGGAACGTTGGCGGGAGCTGTCTCAGGAAGCCTGCTTCCGGATTTTCTGGTCAGTGCACTGAGCGTGGCAATCTACGGAATGTTCCTTGCGGTCATCATTCCTCCGGCAAAGAAGAACCGTGCCGTTCTCGGCGTTGTGATCGGAGCTATGGCAGTCAGCACCCTGTTTGCAGTCGTTCCGGTTCTGAATAAAGTATCGACCGGATTTGTGATAATCATTACGACACTGCTGGTGGCAGGACTGGCAGCATATTTCTATCCGGTTAAAGAAGAAACAGAGGAGAAGGAGGCGTCAAACTGATATGAAACCGAATGCATATCTTTATATTCTGGTAATGGCAGGCGTGACATATCTGATCCGCCTGCTTCCGCTGGTCCTCTTTAAGAAAGAGATCATAAGTCCGTTTGTAAAATCCTTTCTATACTATGTGCCGTATGCCTGTCTTGCAGCGATGACCTTTCCGGCAATCCTGACCGCGACGGCGGGGGGTGTCATTTCCGGTGCAGTGGGGCTTGTTGTAGCTCTGATTGTGGCATATCGTGAAAAAAGTCTTCTTACAGTAGCGTTGTTTGCATGTGCGGCGGTGTTTATTGTAGAGCGAGTAATGGGATTCCTGATGTAGAGTCAGGGATCCTTTTTTTTCGAAAATAGTTAGACTGGACAAATTTTCTTGACAAACCAGATAGGCTGAACTAACATAAGTTTAGATACAACTAACCGGTGTGAACCGGGACTGTATGAAAAGGAGAAACTTATGTTTTTGGAAATTCGAGACATTAAGAAATCATTTGGCTCAGGTGACAGTAAGGTGGACGTACTTAAGGGGCTGGATCTGGATATTGAAAAAGGAGAATTTTGTGTGCTTCTGGGACCGTCGGGTTCCGGTAAATCCACACTTCTGAATATCATCGGTGGAATCGAGAGTGCAGACTGCGGAAGTATTTCAATCGAAGGTGAGAAGCTGGCAGATATGAAAGAAAAGAAACTTTCCCAGTATCGAAGAAAGCATCTTGGCTATATCTTTCAGATGTACAATCTGATTCCGAATCTGACTGTGCGTGAAAATATTGAAGTAGGAGCATATTTAAGTGACCGGGCATTGGATGTTGATGAACTTCTGCATACGCTTGGACTTTATGAACATCAGAGAAAGCTTCCGAATCAGCTCTCCGGTGGTCAGCAGCAGAGAACCGCGATCGGACGTGCCATTGTAAAGAATCCGGATATCCTGCTCTGTGATGAGCCGACAGGAGCACTGGATTACAATACATCCAAGGAGATACTGAAACTGATCGAGACAGTCAACCAGAAATATGGAAATACTGTCATCATGGTAACGCACAACGATGCGATCAAAGATATGGCGGACCGTGTAGTAAAGCTGCGCGACGGCATGATTCGTAAGAATTATCAGAATGAACATAAGATTCCTGCGATGGATCTTGACTGGTAAGGGGGCGGTATCATGAAAAGTCCTCTTAGAAAAAGAATTCCCCGTGAACTGAAAGGAGAGTTCGGAAAATATCTGGTAGTCTTTATCCTGATGGTCGCGACGATCGGAATGATATCCGGATTCCTGGTTGCAGATGGAAGTATGATCCGGGCATACAATGAGGGATTTACGAAATACAACATTGAAGACGGAAACTTCCGTACGGGAGAACGCCTGTACCGTGGACAGAAAGAAGCAATTGAGGAAGAAGGCGTCAAAGTCTATGAGAACTATTATATAGAAGATTCTCTTTCAAACGGCAGTACGATGCGTTTCTTTAAAAACCGTACAGATATCAATAAAGTCTGCGTGATGGATGGAAGACTGGCAGAAAAAACAGGTGAGATCGCCATCGACCGTATGTACGCGGATAACAATAACCTGGAGATCGGTGATACCATTGATGACGGGAATAAGTCATGGACGGTCACAGGGCTGGTTGCACTGTCTGATTACAGCTGTCTGTTCCAGAACAACAGTGATTCCATGTTTGATTCAGTAAAATTCGGTGTCGGACTGGTGACAGAGGAAGAGTTTGATACACTGGATCAGGAGAAACTGCAGTACAATTATGCGTGGACTTATAACGAGAAGTCACAGAGTGAGATTGAGGAAAAAAATGTTTCCGAAGATCTGATGAAAGCGATGGGAAAAGTTGTCACGCTGGAGAATTTTGTCCCACAGTACCAGAATCAGGCAATCACTTTTACCGGCGATGATATGGGCAGTGATGAGGCAATGATGATCATGCTTCTGTATATCATTATTGTGATCATGGCATTCGTATTTGGAATCACGACTAGCAATACGATCGCAAAAGAAGCCGGTGTCATCGGAACACTCCGTGCATCCGGATATACCAGAGGAGAACTGGTCCGCCATTATATGACACTGCCGGTCATTGTGACGCTGATCGGAGCACTGGGCGGAAATATTCTTGGTTATACGGTCTTTAAAGATGTATGTGCCGATATGTATTATGGAAGCTACAGCCTTCCGACTTATGTGACGATCTGGAACGCAGAAGCGTTTCTTCTGACAACAGTGGTTCCTGTGATTATTATGTTTGTTGTTAATTATGCGATCCTTCATCATAAACTGAGACTTTCTCCGCTTAAATTTCTCCGAAGAGATCTTTCTACGAGGAAACAGAAGAGAGCTCTTTATTTAAGCCCGAAACTTAAGATTTTTCACAGATTCCGTCTGCGTGTGATCTTTCAGAATATCAGCAACTATCTGGTGCTTTTTACAGGAATCGTTTTTGCAAACCTGCTTCTGATGTTCGGACTGCTTCTTCCGTCTGCACTTGACCACTATCAGATGGAAATACAGAACAATATGCTGGCAAAATATCAGTATATGCTTTCTGTTCCGGTAAGTGTGATGGGGGGCAGCAATAAGCTGGAAAGTATGCTGGATATGCTTCTTTTCTCCCATGACACGGAGACAGACAATGAAGATGCAGAAGAATTCAGTGCATATTCGCTGAACACACTTCCGGATAAGTATAAAAGTGAGGAAGTGACACTCTATGGCATTCATGATGACAGTAAGTATATTGATGCAGATTTTTCAGATGGAGTGTATATCTCACAGGCATATGCAGACAAGTTCCTTTTAAAGCCGGGAGATTCGATCACTCTGAAAGAAAAATACGAAGATGATGAGTATACGTTCAAAATCGGCGGAATCTATGATTATAACGGAGGACTCTGCATCTTTATGCCACAGGATGAACTGAACCAGAAGTTTGACCTGGGAGATGATTATTTCAGTGGATATTTCAGTAATTCAGAGATTACGGATATTGACAGCAGCTACATCGGTTCTGTCATCGATCTGGATGCACTGACGAAGATCACCCGACAGCTGAATGTGTCAATGGGAAGCATGATGGGAATGGTCAATGGATTTGCAGTCGCAATTTATATGATCCTTATTTATCTTCTGTCCAGGATCATCATTGAAAAGAATGCGCAGTCGATCTCAATGACCAAGATCCTTGGTTATACGAACGGCGAGATCAGCAGACTGTATATTATGTCCACTTCGATCGTAGTTATCCTGTGTCTCCTGATCAGCCTGCCGATTGAGTCAGCGATCATGGAAGTTCTTTTCCGTGAAATGATGCTACAGAGTATTTCCGGATGGATCGCCCTCTGGATCGATCCGATGATCTATGCAGAGATGTTTATAACAGGATTTGTGACATATGTGATTGTTGCTCTTCTGGAATACAGAAAGATCAGGAAGGTACCGATGAGCGAAGCCCTGAAGAATGCAGAATAATTAAAAAAAGTTCCCACTTTATATTGTTAACGCGCTAAATAACTGTTATAATAAGCAGACAGTGATGCCGTGAACAAATGGAATATAGAGTGTTCGCAGCGATAAATTTGTTTATAAGAGAGGGAACGATACATATGAATCAGTTGGAAGTACTCAGAGAGAGCCTTGGACAGTGTGATGAGATTGTTCTGGATGCGCTGCTTATGCGTAACAGAATCGTAGAGGATATCATGGCATATAAAGAAGCAAACGATATCCCGATTCTGCAGCCGGAGCAGGAAGCAAAACAGAGAGAATGGCTGAACCGCAGAATGGAAGGCAAACGTCATAAAGATGAAGTGACAGCTGTCTTTGAAGAGATTACCAGAAACAGTAAGAAGATTCAGGCTCGTAAGCTGTTTGATTATAATATTGTACTGATCGGCTTCATGGGTGCCGGTAAATCTACAATTTCCGATTTCCTGAGAACCGTATTTGCAATGGAAGTCGTAGAGATGGACCAGATCATCGCAGAGAGAGAAGGAATGTCCATTTCTGATATTTTTGAGACATACGGAGAAGAGTACTTCCGTAATCTGGAAACAGAACTTCTTATTGAAATGCAGTCCAAGACAAACGTGGTTATCTCCTGCGGTGGTGGTGTGCCGATGAGAGAACGCAACGTTGTTGAGATGAAGAAGAACGGACGCGTTGTTCTTCTGACTGCGAAACCGGAGACGATCTTAAGCCGTGTGAAAGATAATCACGACAGACCGCTTCTGGAGGGCAACAAGAATGTAAACTTTATCGGAGAGCTTATGGAGAAGCGCCGCGAGAAATATCAGGCTGCAGCCGATATCGTGATCGAGACAGACGGTAAGGATAAACTGGAGATCTGTGAAGAGCTTGTCCAGAGAATCCGTGCACTGGATGCTGAGCAGTAGTAACATACAGTAAACTATCGGCATAGAATATCCCGCGAGGCGTTTTGCCATAAATATGGCAAAATCCCGAGACATGTCAATAGCATAATTTTACTATAATTTATAAAATGATTCCTAAAATATCCAGATGACTCCCATCTGGATATTTTTTATCGCAAAAATTAAAAGAAGCATCTAAAAACAGTCCATTTTGTTTAATATATCCATATGGTATTATAATTTCATCAAAAAGCTATACGAAATAGCTAAAGAGAACGAATCAAAATTATGGGAGGTTTCTTATGAAGAAAAAATTAGTTTTAGCGATGGCAGCAGCAATGGCAATCACATCATGTGCAGTTCCTGTATTTGCAGATGATGCATCATCCGAAGGTGGAAAAATCGGTATCTCAATGCCAACACAGTCTCTGGAACGTTGGAACAGAGATGGTTCCTATCTGGAAGAACAGTTCAAGGCAGCCGGATATGAGGTAGAGCTTACATATTCCGACAATGAGACAGACCGTCAGGTAAATGATATCCAGAACCTGATCTCAGACGGAGTTGACCTTCTGGTAGTTGCAGCTATCGATGGTGAAGCACTTAACACAGTTATGGATGAAGCTGCTGACGCAGGAATCCCGGTTATTTCCTATGACCGTCTGATCAAATCCGATGCAGTTTCCTACTATATTTCTTTCGATAACTACACAGTTGGTACTCTTCAGGGCCAGTATGTGATCGATACTCTGGATCTTGACAATGCAGGTGACAACACCTATAACATTGAGTTCACAGCAGGTGATCCGGCTGATAACAATGCAGGATACTTCTTCAATGGCGCGTATGATACTCTGAAACCTTATCTGGATGCAGGTACATTAAATGTAGTTTCCGGACAGACTGACTTTGATACCGTTGCAACAGCTCAGTGGGATACACAGACAGCACTTGAAAGAATGCAGAACGTACTTGCTTCCTACTACGCAGATGGAACACAGCTTGACGTAGCTCTCTGCTCCAATGACTCTACAGCACTTGGTGTTACACAGGCGATCGAATCTGACTATGCAGGCAAAAATGACGTTCTGATCACAGGACAGGACGGTGACGAAGCAAACCTTGCAAACATTGTTGACGGAAAACAGTCCATGACCGTTTACAAAGCAGTTGCAAACGAAGCAGTCGTAACACTTGACCTTGCAGAAGCAATGCTCAAAGGTGAAACAATTGATGAATCCTTCATCGAAAGTGCAGGCTGGGATTTCGACTGTGCATATGACACAGAATCCTATGAAACATCCGATGGAAACAAATGCCCATCCTTACTGCTTGTTCCTACTGTAATCACAAAGGACAACATGAAAGAAGAACTTGTTGACACAGGATACTATACACAGGACGATGACGGATACCTTCATCCGGCAAACTGATGACTAAGCAGAGTCAGATAGATATCAAGAATATGTGAATCATGCTTGCATGAATGAACATATTCTTGTATAGCTATATGACGAGCAAACAACAAAACATAGAACTTGAATTTTAAGGGCGGGGTGAAGAGCCCCGCCTGATTTTTTTGAAAGGGGGCGCCATCTTGGCAGACAATATTTTAGTAATGGATCACATTACAAAAGAGTTCCCCGGTGTCAAAGCTCTGGACAATGTAAATCTTGAAGTCCAGCGAGGAGAGATTCACGCGCTGATCGGTGAAAACGGTGCGGGAAAATCCACACTGATGAACGTTTTAAGTGGTCAGTATCCATATGGAAGTTATACAGGTACAGTTACCTATGAAGGTGAGGAATGTAAGTTTAAAAACCTGAACGACAGTGAAGCGAAAGGTATCGTTATCATCCATCAGGAACTTGCACTGATTCCGTTGCTTTCTATTGGAGAGAATATGTTTCTCGGAAACGAGATTAAGAATAAAAGCGGCAGCATTGACTGGGACAGAACATACAGTGAAGCAGAAAAACACATGGCTCAGGTCGGACTTCATGAATCTGCGCAGACACTGATCAAAGATATCGGAACGGGTAAACAGCAGCTGGTAGAGATTGCCAAGGCATTTTCCAAGAAGGTTAAACTTCTGATCCTGGATGAGCCGACATCTTCCCTGAATGATGAAGATGCAAAGATGCTTCTTGATCTTCTGATGGAATTCAAGAAGAATGGTCTTACCTCTATCATCATCACACATAAACTGAATGAGATCATCTACTGTGCAGACCGCTGTACGATCATTCGAGATGGTACAACGATCGAGACTCTGACAAAGGGCGTGGATGACTTAAGTGAAGACCGTATCATCAAAGGTATGGTTGGTCGTTCCATGGATGACCGTTATCCGTCCAGAAAGCATAATGTCAGCAAAGAAGTTATGCTGGAAGTAAAAGACTGGACCGTTCATCATCCGCTTTATTCAGAGAAAATCGTAGATGACAAGATCAACTGTAAAGTACATAAAGGCGAGGTTGTCGGTTTCTCAGGACTGCAGGGTGCAGGACGTACTGAGTTTGCAATGTCTGTATTCGGTAAGAGCTACGGATCCAATATTTCCGGTGAGCTTTATATCAAAGGTGAAAAAGTAAATCTCAAAAATCCGCACGATGCAATCCGTCATGGTCTTGCATATGTAACAGAAGACCGTAAGACAAACGGACTGATCCTCGGTGAATCCATTCGATTCAATACAACACTCGCAAGACTTTCAAAAGTCTGTGAGAAAGGTGTCATCAACACCGATATGGAAGTACATATGGCGGATGAGATGACAAAGGAAATGGGAACCAAAACTCCTTCCAATGAGCAGAAGATCGGTAACCTTTCCGGTGGTAACCAGCAGAAAGCACTGCTTGGTAAGTGGATGTTCACAGAACCGGATATCCTGATTCTGGATGAGCCTACGCGAGGCATCGATGTAGGTGCGAAATATGATATCTACTGCCTGATCAATAAGATGGTAGAAGAAGGAAAATCAGTTATCATGATTTCTTCTGAAATGCCGGAACTTCTCGGTATGTGTGACCGAATCTATGTTATGAGTGAGGGCCGTCTGGCAGGAGAACTCTCTGTCGAAGAGGCAACTCAGGAACGTATCATGGCTTCGATCATGCAGGAACAGAACAAAAAGAAATAAAACGGTGACTGAAAGAACTCTACTGGGAAAGGGGTAAAAAAATGAATTTTAATGTAAAAGATTTCTTAAGAAAATATACAATGGTCATCGCACTGGTGATCGTATTCATCCTGTTCTGCGGACTGACAAACGGAAGACTTCTGTACGCGCAGAACATGTCAAACTTAATGCTTCAGAATGGTTATGTTCTCGTTCTTGCCTGTGGTATGTTATTATGTATCCTGACAGGTGGTAACATCGACCTTTCTGTTGGTGCTGTAATCTGCCTGGTTGGCGGTCTTGCAGCAGTACTTATCAGCAACAAAGGAATGAACCCGTATCTGACCATCATCATCTGCCTGGTTGTAGGACTTCTGGTAGGTGTATGGCAGGGTTACTGGATCGGTTATAAACGTATCCCTCCATTTATCACAACACTTGCAGGTATGTTCATTTTCCGTGGATTTGGACGTCTGATCCTGGACAACAAGACAGTATCTATCCAGAACAAAGACTTCCTGAAAGTATTTACTTCTTACATCAATATTCCTGGACTTGATGATACAGCAAACTACTCCGCACTAATCGTTGGTGTAGTTGTAGCCGCATATGTAATCTTTAACGTAGTCCGCTCCAGAGCAAACAAGGCAAAAAGAGGATATCGCCAGAATACAGCATTCTCCGATTACAGCAAAGCTGTCATCATCGCAGCAGTTATCCTCTGGTACTGCTACAAACTGTTCCAGTACAAAGGTATCTCCGTTATGTTCATCTGGGTTGTTGCAATCTGCCTGATCTACAACTTCATCACATCCAGAACAGCATTCGGACGTTACTTCTACGCAATCGGCGGTAACGAGAAAGCTACACAGCTTTCCGGTATTGATACAAACAAAGTTTACTTCATCGCATATGTAAACATGGGACTTCTTGCAGGTCTTGCAGGTCTTCTCTGTGCAGCACGTGTAGGTTCTGTAAACGGTAGTACAGGTACATCCTTCGAGATGGATGCGATCGGTTCCTGTTTCATCGGTGGTGCTTCCGCATACGGCGGCAGTGGTACTGTAGGCGGTGTTGTGATCGGTGCTCTTCTCCTCGGTGTCATCAACATGGGTATGTCTATCATGGGTATCGGTGATTCCTGGCAGTACGTAGTAAAAGGTGCCGTACTTCTGATCGCAGTAGTATTCGACGTATTATCCAACAGAAAGAACGGATAATAAAAACGGGTGATAAATCAATAAAATAAATAACGAGGGTCATTGCGTGTGACGCAATGGCCCTTTTGTACTACTTATGATATTTGTATTATTTGAACTGATTTATGGAATGTGGTACACTTATATTTAGTAAAATTAGACAGAAATCATAAAAGATTATAGAAATCAGAAAAGAAAGTACAGAAACTATGAAAAAATTCACTTTGACTGTTTTTTGTGTATTAGCTGGATGCATCTTTTTCCTATCCGGAATCTGGATCTATTTCCAGAAAAGTCTGGACAGGGTAGAACTGGGTGAGGGAGAACATGCAGCCAGTTATCAGAGACATTACCTGATGATCTCGAATGATAAGGATACCAGTATGTGGCAGTCCGTATATGAAAGTGCTTCCAGGACAGCGGAAGAGGAAGATGCCTATGTAGAACTGCTGTCTCCGGAACAGATGACCGGCTATTCTCAGGCAGACTGCCTGAAGATCGGAATCGCCTCAAAAGTAGACGGAATCATTCTGGAAGCAGATGGAAGTAAAGAAGAACAGCACCTGATCAATGAAGCTCTGAAGGATGGAATTCCGGTGGTAACAGTCATGACGGATGATACAGCGACCGGAAGAATCAGCTTTGTGGGGCTTAACAGTTATCAGATGGGAAGCGCCTACACAGAACAGATCAGCGGAATGCTTAAAGAAAAGGGAAATACGAGTGTTATGTTCCTGTCTACTTCCAGTTCTAAAACGCAGGAGACCAATCTTGTTTATTCACAGGTAAAAAAGGAACTGGAATCCGGCAAAAATGCAGAGCAGACCGTGGAGCTGACAGAATACTGTGTAGACAGCAGTGCTGATTTTGATACAGAAGAATTTGTACGTGACATGTTTGTAAATGATGAAAATCTGCCGGATATCCTGGTATGCATGAATGAGGTTGTGACAGAATGTGTTTATCAGGCATTGATCGACTATAATCAGGTTGGAAATGTTAAGGTAATAGGCTTTTATTATTCAGACGCGATTCTGGATGGTATCGATAAGGGGATCATTTCGTCAGCAATCGCACTGGATATGGAAGAAATAGGCAGATACAGCGTCAATGCACTGGATGAATATCTGTCGGTCGGGCACAGCAACAGCTATTACAGTGTGGGACAGCATGTGATCACGAAAGACAATACAAAGGATTACAGAGCGGAGGATGAGGAATGAAGCATGAAAAAGAATTTTCTTCCGTAAAAAATTCCATACAGACCCGACTGAGCGGAGTCATGCTCCTTGTTCTTGTATTTGCTCTGGGAATCAATGTCTTTATCTTTGACCAGATCCATACGGCGGTGACAAGGATCGATGCGGTCTTTTCGAGTAACACAGCTGTAAATGAGCTTTCGGAATCACTGGAACTGGTAGAGAACAGTGTTTATGAGTACCTGAATACAAAGAGTACGCAGGTCCTGGAAAATTATTACCGCTATGAACAAAATTACAAAAATCTGATCGAAGAGCTGAATGATAGGAATCTGGATAATGAAGTGAAGATGCTGGAAAAAAACATCCGGAGAATGTCAGAAAGTTACCTGGAACAGACGAGCGAGACAGTGCAGGCAAAGCGAGGCCGAAATGTAGAAAAATACAAGACTTCCTACGAATCAGAAAATGAACTGTATGAATATATCAATGCATATATCTATAAGCTGAATAATCTGCGGTTTAAGACAAACTCTGCAAACTATCAGCTGCTGCTGGGAGCGATGAATGTCCTGTATAAACTCTGCATCTGTGTCATGCTGATTGTATATGCGTTGGGGCTTGTAGTCACAACACTGCTTGTACGCAATATGATCCGGCCGTTGACTGCACTTTCCAATACTGCACATGAAGTGGCAAAGGGAAACCTGAATGTGCCGCAGCTTCCGGTTGTTGTGGAGGATGAAGTCGGTGTCGTAACACGAAGCTTTAATCAGATGCTGGAAAGTATCCGACAGAATATTGAGCAGCTGAAAGAAAGCATAGAACGTCAGGCGCAGATGAAGGAAAGAGAGCTTCTGATGGAAACGCATCTGAAAGAAGCGCAGCTGAAATATCTTCAGGCGCAGATCAATCCGCATTTTCTCTTTAACAGTTTGAATGCCGGGGCGCAGCTTGCCATGATGGGTGATGCGGATAATACAGGGATCTTCCTTGAAAAGATGGCAGATTTTTTCCGCTACAATGTACGTAAGATGGAAGAGGACGCCATGCTCTGGGAAGAAATCGAGGCTGTAGACAACTATATTTATATCCTGAATGTCCGTTTTACTGGAGACATTACGTATATAAAAGAAGTTGATGAGGGAATCGAAAACATCCGTATTCCGAGCATGATCCTGCAGCCACTTGTAGAAAACGCGGTACAGCATGGAATTCATGACTGCATGGAAACAGGATGGATACGTATGAAGATACACCGGAATGGAGATATTCTGGATGTTACAGTCAGTGACAATGGTGCGGGAATGACGGAAGAAATGATTGACAAAGTCATGTCGGGACGTGCGGACCAGAATGAAGAGGATCGCTTTTCTACGGGAATTGCGGTACGTAATGTCATTGACCGACTGCAGCTGTATTATAAAGAAGAAGATCTTTTTACGATCGAAAGTGACGGACCGAGAACAGGAACCAGAGTTCATATCATCCTTCCGGTGGATAAAGAAAATCTGGAATGAGAAAAATGTGGAAAATATTGTATAAAAAGGGAGACAGAAGAATGTATCGAATCTTAGTTGCAGATGATGAAGGAATCATGCTGGAAGCCTTTAAGAATGTCATATCCAGTACATTTGGCGATTCCTGCATCGTGGAGACTGCCAAGACAGGAAGAGCCGTAACAGAGATTGCAGAAACCTTTCATCCGGATATTGTGTTTATGGATATTCATATGCCCGGGATCAATGGAATCCAGGCAATGCACGAAATACGAAAATTTAATACAACGGCACTGTTTTACGTGGTGTCTGCGTATGATAAATTCGATTATGCAAAAGATGCGATTGACCTTGGGGTTGAACGGTATCTGACAAAGCCGATCTCAAAGGCAAAGATCATTGCAGCAGTCGAAGAGGCAACTGCAAAAGTAGATACAAAGAGAAATCAGCGAAGTAATCTTCTTCGGATTCAGGAAAAGCTTGAAACAGTCATTCCGGTCGTGGAGAACAGCTTTGTGGGAAGCCTTCTGTTCCAACAGGAGATACAGGCAGCAGATTATTATCAGCAGCTCCTGGATATTGAAGAAAAGCAGGGGTATGTTATGATCATTCAGTTCGGTCAGTCGTATGAAAACGGAAGGCTGGTAAGCCCGGTCGGCATGAACGTAAAAGCACAGGATTTTTATGCGGAACTGAGGGATATTGTAAAATCATCCTTTAGCTGTGCAGTCGGATCGATCATGTCGAATCGTATTCCGATCGTCGTGCCGAGTCCGATCTCTGAAAATTCTTATGAAGACCGAATTGACCTTGTTGAGCAGGCAAGAAGCCTGATCACGCGTCTGGAGGGACGGATTGAGGCGAGGTTCCGTATCGGAATCGGAAGAGTCCGCGAAATGCAGGAGATGGAGCGCTCCTACCGGGAGGCACTGCGTGCGCTGAATGGAAGCAAGAGCCGTGTGATACATATCGAGGATCTTTCCCAGAACGGAGTCTATGATGAGGAATTTCCGGTCGAGATGGAAAAAAATATCTTCCGTTATCTTGAAGAGGGAAAAGAAAAAGAATGTGTGCAGGAACTTAATGTATTTTTTGACTGGATGCTGGCGCACTATGCGGATGATATGAACAATATCCGCCTGAAGACTCTGGAATATATTATCTGGGGCGAAAAGAAGGCATTTGAGGCGGGGGCGATCAATTATGGATTCAGTTACCGCCGGGATTATCTTGATGCGGCGATGGCATGCACCGGTTATGAAGAACTGCGTAAATGGTTTCTTGACAAGATGGTGAATGCATGCCGTGCGATTCGTGATCAGAAAGAAGATCAGTCAAATTCGGCAGCAAAGAAAGCCATGAATTATATTCAGGAAAATTACAGCAGAGATATTTCTCTGGATGATGTTTCCGGTATTGTGAATATCAGCCCGTATTATTTCAGCAAAATTTTTAAAGAAGAGACCGGGGAAAATTTTATTGAGTATCTGACTAAAGTACGAATCGAAAATTCGAAGGAATTTCTGGTCCAGCCGGATGTCAGCATTAAAGAGGCAGGTATCCGCAGTGGTTATACGGATCCGAATTATTTCAGCAGGATCTTTAAGAAACAGACAGATATGACACCAAGTGAGTATAAGACGAGGTATGGAAAATAGGATATGCATGATGGGGTAGACAAAATGAAGAGAAGGACAGGCATTTTTCTTATAATAAGTGCAATGTTACTGATGCTGCTGGCAGGATGCGGGAGTCAGAGTGAAGAGACAGAAGCTACGCATACATCTGAAGAAAAGAAACTGCAGATCGGACTCAGTTTTGATTCGTTTGTGATCGAGCGATGGCTTCGTGACCGTGATATGTTTGTATCTACGGCCCAGAGCCTTGGTGCGGAAGTCAATGTACAGGTTGCCGGTGGCGTTGTGGACGAGCAGATCTCACAGATTGAATATTTTATCCAGAAAAAAATGGATGTGATCGTGATCATTCCGATCGATGGCGATGCGCTGTATGATGTTGTGAAGGATGCAGAGAGCAAGGGGATTTATGTTGTATGCTATGACAGAATCATACCTAATGTAAATGCAGACCTGTATATCACGATCGACAATGAAATGGTTGGAACGCTGATGGGTGAGAGCCTGATAGAAGCGTGCCCGGACGGTGGAAATATATTTGCTGTCTATGGTTCGCCGACAGACAGGAATGTAGAGGAAGTCGAGAAGGGCTTTAAAGAGGCTCTGAAGGGAAGCAGACTGAAGATCGTCTACAGCGGATACTGCGACAACTGGCTGGCAGAGCTTGCAGCAGATCATGTGAATAAAGGACTTGAGGTTACAGATGATATTGTGGGTCTGATGTGCGGCAATGATGACCTTGCGAGCCAGGCGGTCAAGGTACTGTCAGAAAACCGTCTTGCAGGCCAGGTGGCGCTTGTGGCACAGGATGCAGATCTGGCAGCCTGTCAGCGGATCGTAGAAGGCACACAGACTATGACGGTATATAAGCCAATCGAGCAGGAGGCATCCACGGCAGCGACTCTGGCAGTGGCACTGGGAAACGGCACAGACATTACTTCCAAAGAAAGCGATATTCCGGTAACAGAGACGACTGACGATGGCTCCGGAGAAATCCCGTACTACAAGATCACACCGATCGCAGTGACGAAAGAGAATATGGATGAAGTGATCATTGATGGAGGGTTCCATACAAGAGAAGATGTGTATTTGAATGTGAAGTAAAAAAGTGCGGCGCCGCCGGGAATACCGGCCACGCCGCACTTTTTTTATTCTTCGATGCCTTCCATATAGGAATTATAGATATCTGGATTGATCTTTGCTTTGATGGAATCGTAAACACCCTGAGACGCTTTGCGGATCTCCTGGCGGGTTTCATCGGACAGTGTAATGATCTGTGTACCGCTATCTTCGATGACTGCGATCTTGTCAGCGATACGTGCATCGGACTGTTCTCTTGCGTATTCTGTCGCAAGCTGTGCAGCCTCTGTCATGATCTCCTGCTCGTCTTCCGGGAGGTCTTTGAAGAAATCATCGTTAACGATCAGGGAGATCAGATGCGGAAGATGATTGGTTTCAACAACATAATCCTGCTGCTCATAAAGGTTGTTGGAAACAATAACCTCGTATGGATTCTCCTGAGCATCGATCGTGTGCTGCTGCAGACCAATGTAAACCTCACTGAAACTCATCGGAGTCGGGTTTGCACCAAGTGCCTTCCAGAAAGCCAGATGATAGCTGTTTTCCATGGTACGGATCTTCTGGCCCTTAAAATCAGCAATACTGTTGACCGCTTTGTTTGTACTCATAACACGGAATCCCTGATCGGCCATACCGAGCAGATGATAACCGCCCTCTGTATAGACATCACTGATCAGACTGTTGAATTCCGGATCGTCAATCTTCTCACGGCAGTCATCCAGAGAATCGAAGACACATGGAAGGTCAAATACGGCAAGATCATTCATGAAAGAAACCTGCGGTGCTGTATTCTGAACGATAAAAGGAATATCGCCGTCTGCACACGTTTCGAGAAGGTCGCGGTCGCCTCCGAGAGTGGAGTTCGGGTAGACCTGGATCTTCATTTTGCCATCACTCAAATCAGAAACCTCCTCGGCAAATTTTTCCGCGAAGAGCTGAGTTACCGTATCCTCCGGGCTTGCTGTTGCCAGGGGCCAGGAATAACGCTGAACGCCATCGTCGGAAGAAGTGCCGCAGCCGGTAAGAGAAACGGCCAGTATACCCGCCGCTGTAAGTACCGGAAGTGCATGGAGAATGTGACATTTTTTATGCTTTGTATTATCTGTGGTAAATTTTTTCATGTCTTTCCTCCTATAAGATTCCAAGTGAGATTGCCGGGATAAAGGTAATAAGAAGCAATGCGATCAGGAAAAATCCGATCATTGGCATGGCTTTCTTAGCAATGTTCATAACAGGTACATCGGTCAGAGAACTTGCAACAAATAGATTGACACCGATCGGCGGTGTTACAAATCCGATCGCAAGGTTTACGACCATGATGACACCAAACTGGATCGGGTCCATGCCGATTGCCTGTACGATCGGAAGCAGGATCGGTGTCAGGATTAGGATTGCCGGTGTGGTATCCATAACCATTCCCACGATCAGAAGGAACAGATTGATGATCAGCAGGATCGCAACCGGGCTGTGGAAGTTGTTCAGGATAAATTCACTGACCGTCTGCGGTACCTGCATCAGAGTAAGGACTCTGGAGAAGGCTGTGGATGCTGCCAGGATGAACAGGATCGGTGTGAAAGTACGGATCGCTTCTACAAGGATTCCCCAGATATCACGGATCTTGATGCTCTTGTATACGAACAGGCTGATGATCAGCGCGTAGAATACAGAGATAACAGCAGCTTCTGTCGGGGAAGCAACACCGGTGTAGATACATCCGAGGATGATGACCGGGCTTAACAGTGCGAAGAAGCTTTCTTTCAGCACCTGCAGAAGACCTTTGTCATGAAGCATCTGTACTTCTGCGTGGATTTTTTCTTTGTCCTCACCGTAGCGTTTGCAGTAATAGATCGCGTAGATCATAAGAAGTACACCGATCATCAGGCCGGGAACAACACCTGCAAGGAACAGGTCGCTGACGGAGGCACCGGACGCCATACCGTACATGATGAACGGGATACTTGGCGGAATGATAACACCGAGTCCTCCGGCAACGGCAACAATCGCAGTGGAGAATGTAAGGTCATATCCCAGATTTGTGAGGATCGGGATCGTCATACTTCCTACAGCAGCAACAGTAGCCGGAGCAGAGCCGGAGATCGCACCATAGAAAAGGCAGGTAACAACGACCGCACATGGCATACCGGCAGTGAATTTACCAAGGAAATATGCGAATACATCAAAAAGCTTCTTGGAAATACCGCCTTTTGCCATGATGATACCGGAAAGGACAAACATTGGAACCGCAAGGAGCGGGAAGGAGTCCAGACCTCCGAACATGGCACGGATCAGATATTTTGCACCGACAGTAAAAGACGGATCACAGATTGAAGGAAGGACAGAGGTAATTCCAAGCGTGATGGACACCGGAACTGCGATGACCAGCAATGCAACAAAGATAATAAATAAAACTACGACTGGCATTTAGTGTTCCTCCTCATTTGAATTTTTGATTGTGTTGATACGATTATCGATTCCTGCGTCGATGGCCTGTTCCGCAGGAGATTCTGCATTTGCCTGGATAAAGGATTCCGGGGTATTGCGTTCCGGATGTGCCGGGTCAAATACATTTTCACCGCGGGCAACACGGAATTCAATGATCCAGCGCTGCAGGACACGAAATGCAACCAGTACAAAAGAAAACAGAGGAGCTGCCTGAATATAGTACATAGGGATGCCGCATGCCGGTGAAAGCTGTCCACTGTGAACAGAAGACATCATATAAGAGTATGCAAACGGAATCATGTAAATAAAAAAGATCAGCTCAAAAGTGTGGTTGACTACTTTGAAAATCGCTTTTCCGCGTCGTGGGAAAATAGCAACAAACTGCTCAATCTTGATAGAAAGACATTTTTTGCTGCAGTAGCTTACACTTAAGAATCCGCACCAGATGAAAAGATATCTGGTAAGTTCTTCAGACCAGGAAAGAGACATTCCAAGAATATAGCGGCAAAATACCTGAATTCCCATGATCAGCGTCATGGCGATCAGGAAGATGACCAGAATAAATTCTTCGAGATTCTCATCCAGCCAGTGAAGTATTTTTTTCATGTAGGACCTCCTTTGTGGAAAATTTAACGATGGTTAAACAAAAAACATCGGTATCTCTATTTTATTATAAAAATACCGATGAATTCAAGAAGTAAATATTAAACTGTACGATACCTGTGTATCGCAAGATCTCTCATCCGTTTGTGAGCAGGCTCACATGGACAAAAGATCCTGAGAACCTGGATCATTACATTGCATTATGAAGAAGTCCGAGGACTGTAATCAGATCATTTACTCCCATCTGTCCCGGCGCGGATGCTTTCTTTGCAGCACCGAATGTCATGGAAGAACCGAATACTTCACCGCAGATACGGCTGATTACGCCTGTGCCGGCCATGGACATCGTAATGATCGGTCTGTCGGCATAGTCTGTTGCCATTTCTTCTGTTGCAGCCAGAAGGGTAAGAACGTCCTTTTTGTTCTTAGGCATAACTGCAATTTTAGGGATATCAGCATTCATGTCCTGCATTTTGCGGAGACGGTAGATAATGTCTGCTTTGGCAGGAGTTCCGTTGAAGTCATGGTTTGAAGCAACAACCCTGACTCCGGCTGCGTGTGCACCGTCGATAATCTTTTTCACGATTTCATCACCGGTAAAGATTTCAACGTCAATAAGATCAACATATCCGGTCTGTGCGGCCTTGATGTTCAGTTCTGCGTATGCTTCCGGTTCAATGGCTTTTTCTCCGCCTTCTTTGGAAGTACGGAATGTCATAAGAATCGGAGTGTTTCCAAGAACTTCACGAAGCTCTTTGAGAACTTCTTCAACTTTTGCGAAATCAAATGCATTTTCAAACCAGTCTACACGCCATTCTACAACGTCGAGCGAGATTGAGTCAAAAGTTTTGGCCTCTTCAATGATGTCATTTTTTGTAACGCCGACGATAGGGACAATGATCTTAGGTGCGCCGGCACCGATTTCGATGTCACGGATTTTAATTGTGTTCATGATGCGTATCCTTTCTTTTTATAATAGGTTATTATCTTTTTAGTTTTCTTCGGCTGCAAGTTCAACCATTTTTGTGTAGCGGATGTTTACAAAAAGACCAAGTGCAACACCAACTGCTGTAAGTACAATGTTCATGACCATAACCTGAGAAGGCTGCATTTTGGATGCTGCTGTCAGGATCGTGTAGTTACACAGTGAAGATGCGATCATAACAAGTGCTGTAACGGTTCCTTTGATCTTAGGGAACAGCATGTTGCATACGGAAGTTACAATCTGGAGAAGTCCGCCTGCACCTGCCCATCCGATGATGAATGCACCTGCGATCATCAGTGTCTGGTTCTGTCCTGTAAGAACAACGATCAGAGTTGCAAGACAGATAACCGGGTAGATGATGATGAAACGAACATCTTTGATCTTTCTTGTAAGGAGTGCTGTTACTACGAGGGCGAGCATTGTTCCGGCAGAGTAGTATGTCTGCATGATGGAAGGATCAGCCCAGCCAACGTTTTCTTTGGCAAAGTTCTGTGCACAGTTCAGCCATAACTGGAAAGTACCTGTACATGTGAATCCGATCAGGATCATAGCGATGGATTCAAAAGAGAAATGAGTGTGTTTCAGGCTGTCGATAAGGCCTTCTTTTTTGCCGGCTGCTTTCTGGTCAGCATCCGGAAGCGGGAACAGGAATACCAGTACAAAAAGTACAATGTAGATAATTCCACATCCATAGAATAAACGGTTGTAGGAAGTAAGTCCTGTAGCAGTAGTGGCTACGGCTGCACCAAGCACGAATGGAAGCAACATCTGAGCGATTGCGATGAAGAATTTGATTCCCATGGTAGCAACGCCAGGAGCTTTGTAGATGATCTCGGAAACTGCCGGGTAGATACCTGTATCAAGGAATGAGTTTGCGATACCACCGATGATCGCACATACATAAGCGATCGTATAACCGCCGTTTGTTCCGGCATTAAATGCAAGTGCAAGACCGATCAGGTAGATCGCATAAGAAGCACTTCCGATTGCTGTGGAAATACGACGTCCTAATTTGTCTGAAAGAGGTCCGGCAAATGGGAGTGCGATCAGACGACCAAGTCCTAATGCTGCTGAGATTGCAGTGATAGCCATTGCCTCAACCCCCCACGAGCTTGCAAGGGCTTCTTTAATAACTGCCTGTCCTAAGATAGAACATCCAACGCCGTGGATGAAATAGTTCAAGTACAGAATTAATGCACTTGGCAGATATTTCTTGTTCATAGTTTTTGTCTCCTTTTCTTCTCCTTAAAAATAAAAATAGATGTGTTTTGTAACTGTCATGTTTGGGGCAGACAGTTACGTCGGTATTCTTTTGTCCTGTCACAAACAACAGAAATGCCGTGTTGCATTGTGTTAAAAAAATAACGTATGATTGTATTGTAGCAGGTACAAAGCGTGTAGTCTAATGCTTTTAAGGGGAAAAACTAATGCATTGAATGCATTAATGTGATATAATGAATGCAAATTTTTAAGATAAGAATATTTTATAAAGGCGGGGGTACTTTATACAGGAGGAGTAATATGACAATAAATCAGATTCTTTATTTTCAAAAGGTGGCAAGGCTGGAGAATTATCACCAGGCAGCGGAAGAATTATATATTTCGCAGCCTTCTCTGAGCCGTTCTATGGCGTCACTGGAGAGTGAGCTGGGAGTCTCACTGTTTGAAAAGAAAGGCAGAGGCGTAACGCTGACAAAGGCCGGAAAGCTTTTTCTGGAGCATGCAGACCAGATCTCAGCAGACTGTGACGTGGCAGTAAGCAAAATGCAGGAGCTTTCTTCAGATGGAGGAAAGATCGATATCGGCTATATTTTCCCGCTTGCAGGCAGGTATATTCCTCATAAGGTAAGAGAATTTCTTGATAAAGAAGAAAATAAAAATGTCGTCTTCAGTTTCTGGCAGAATCATACACCGGCGATCGTAAAAAAGGTCAGAACAGGCGAGCTTGACATCGGTTTTGGCGGTTATCTCCAGAAAGAGGATATGGAGTTTTTTCCGCTGAACGCACAGGAACTGGTGATCATCACACCGAAAGAACATCCGCTTGCGGGAAAAGCAGATGTACCGCTTACAGCATTGAACCGTTATCCTGTGATCGGATATGAGAAAGAGTCATGGATGGGGACATATGCGAAACATTTATATAAGAAGTATCAGATCAGTCCAAATATGATCATGGAATGTCCGGATGAGTATTCGATCGTGTCACTGGTAAGGGAAAAATTCGGTATTGCACTGATGCCGCGGACGGATATTCTTGAGGGTGCGGAAGGGATCAATATCCATAAATTAAAAGGATTGCAGATCTATCGTCAGGTTTTTATGTTCTGGATGAAAGACCGTTATCGGCTGCCGGCCGTGGAACGCTTTATTGATTATATGAAGGAACAGCAGGCAGAAAATGCAAATGATACCGAAAACGTATCAAAAATTTATCTGAAAGATATTGTTAATTTTTAATACAAAGAGTTATGATAATTGTGTCACAAACAAAGGATTGCCACTCATTGTGAATGTCATATTTTATTATTTATGAATGCATAGGAGATTATTTCATGAAGAGTGATTACCCAAAGATTTTTGAACCGATAACAATTAAAAGAACTACTATTAAAAACCGTATTGCAATGACACCGATGGGAACAAACTACGGTGAGACAAGCGGTGAGATGAGTAACCGTCATATGAACTATTACTCACTTCGCGCAAAAGGCGGCACAGGTCTTATCATTCTTGAGAATGCGAATATCGAGTATCCGGCAGGATCCAACGGTACCAGCCAGATCCGTATCGACCACGACAGCTTCATGCCGCGTTACTATCAGCTCGTAGAAAACCTTCATAAAAATGGTGCTACAGTAGCAATTCAGGTAAACCATGCCGGAGCATCTGCTTCTTCAGCAAGAACCGGAATGGAAACTGTTTCTTCTTCCAATATCCCGACAAAGGCCGGCGGAGAAGTTCCGCGTCCGATGACAAAAGAAGAAATCCTTACAACTGTTAAAAAATATGGAGAGGCTGCAAAACGTGTCCAGGCAATCGGCTTCGATGCGATCGAGATCCACTGCGGACATTCTTATCTGATGAGCCAGTTCATCTCCCCTTACTATAATAAGAGAACAGACGAGTTCGGAGGTTCCGTAGAGAACCGTCTTCGTTTCCCACGTATGGTACTCGAAGAAGTTCGTAAGAATGTAGGCCCCTGGTTCCCGATCATCGTTCGTATCTCTGCAGAAGAGAGAGTTCCGGGTGGAAACACTTTGGAAGATACACTCGAATATCTGGAGTATCTTGATGAATTCGTAGATATGTACGATGTTTCCTGTGGTCTGAACCCATCTCTTCAGTATCAGATCGACTCCAACTACCTTCCGGACGGATGGAGATCTTACATGGCAAGAGCCGTAAAAGATAAATTTAAGAAACCGGTCATCAATGCTGGTAACTACCGTGACCCGAAGGTTGTCGAGAAAGTTCTCGAGAGCGGTGATGTAGACATCGTCGGAATGGGACGTGGTCTTATTGCAGAGCCGAACTGGGTTAAGAAAGTTGAAAACGGCGAAGAAGATATCCTTCGTAAATGTATCTCATGTAACGTTGGATGTGCCGGAAACCGTATCGGTGTAAACCGCCCGATCCGTTGTACAGTCAACCCGGCTGTACCGGAAGGTGATATCTATAAAGCACTCAAAGTCAACAAAAACTGCAATGTTGTAGTTGTAGGTGGTGGTACAGCAGGACTGGAAGCTGCATGTACAGCAGCAGAAGTAGGCTGTAACGTATTCGTTCTGGAGAAAAAGGATCACCTTGGAGGTCTCTCCACATTTATTTCAGACCTTCCGAGCAAGACCCGTATGAAAGATTTCCCGAAATACCTGGAAGCACGTGCTGCCAGACTGAAAAATCTTTATGTTTTCCTGAATACAGAAGCAACTGTTGAGAAAGTAAAACAGTTCAAGCCTGACATCGTTGTAAATGCAACCGGTTCTGTACCGCTTGTACCGCCGATCAAAGGTCTTAAAGAAAACATTGAGGCCGGAAATGTAGCTACAATTTTTGGAATGATCAACAATCTGAATGCCGGAAAATATCCGGATGAAGCATGCAAGGGCAAAAAGGTCGTTGTAGTCGGCGGTGGATCCGTTGGACTTGACGTTATCGAGTATTTTGCACCTCGCGGAGCAGAGTGTACGATCATCGATATGCTTCCTCAGATCGGTATGCTTGCAGACCCGATCACCAAATGTTCCATGCGTGAGACTCACGACAAATATGGTGTTAAGGAATATGTAAACACAGCACTTCAGGAAGTAAAAGAAAATGCATTTACAGTGAAGCTTCCGGATGGACAGATCAAGGATCTGGAATTCGACCTTGGATTCAACTGCCTTGGAATGCGTTCCAATAACCCGGTACTTCCGGAACTGGAAGAGGCGTTCAAGGATACAGATACTTATGTATACACTATCGGTGATTCCGTTCGTGCCCGCCGTATCATGGAAGGTACTATGGAAGGACGTGCAGTGCTGAACGTACTGGAGTCTCAGGGATACCTGCATTTAGAGCCGTTAGAGTAAGTAAAAGTACAAATGCTGAACCACGTATGGGGAAGCATTTGTAGTCAAGAGATATCTTCGGGGCTGTGAATGCGGCTCCGGGGTATCTATACATATATCATAACTAACAAAAAATGGCGGGCACTGAACAAAAGGTGTCTGCTAATGATAAAGAGAAAAGAGGAAAAATCATGCCAAACGTAACAGGACATACAGAATTAGTAGGATTAATGGCTTACCCAATCCGTCATACACAGTCACCGACAACACACAACCTCGCATATGACAAAAACGGCGATGACGTTATCCAGCTTGCATTCGAAGTAGATAACGATTCCCTGAAAGATGCTGTTCAGAGTATCCGTGCTCTTAAAATGCTTGGATCCAATATCTCCATGCCGAACAAAACTGTTGTTCACAAATATCTGGACGAAGTTGACGAAGCTGCCAAATTATGTGGTGCGATCAACACAGTTGTAAACATGCGTGACGAAAACGGACAGGTTACAGGAAAGCTCAAAGGCTACAACACTGACGGTATGGGATACTGGCAGGGACTTAAAGAAGAAGGCATTGATTTCAAAGGAATGAAAATGGTTCTGATCGGAACAGGCGGAGCTGCTACAGCAATCGCAGTACGCGGAGCTCTTGACGGAATCGCTGAGATCGAAATCTTCAACATCAAAGATAAATTCTACAGCCGTGGAGAAGAGATCGTTGACCTGATCAACAAGAACACAAACTGCAAAGCTACTATGAATGACCTTGCAGATCATGATCTCCTTAAAGAGAAAATGCATGCAGCAGATCTGTTCTGCGATGCAACAGGTGTAGGAATGCACCCACTGGAAGACCTTTCCAACATCCCGGATACTTCTTTCTTCAAGAAAGATCTGATCGTAACTGACACAGTTTACGCACCACGCGAAACAGTTATGATGAAACAGGCAAAAGAAGCTGGATGCGAAAAAGTTTACAATGGTATGAGCATGATGCTGTTCCAGGCACTTATCGCCATCAAACTTTACACTGGAAAAGATACTCCGGTAGATTACATGAAAGAGAAACTTGGAATCTAAGGAAAAATTGGAAGCCCCCAGAGCTGCGACTCTGAGGGCTTCTTCTTGTGTTTGCGCGCCATGGGCGCGCTCTAAAGGGTGCAAGTCCCGAATACGCCCAGATAGTGGGAAGGATATAGCCAAGACCAGGGGTGTCCTATTCATAGTAATGATTATGATTAACGTGAGGGAAATCTGAACGAAGGTGGAGGCAAATCTCTGGTCTGACGAACAGAAATCACATCAGGCTATAGTT
>CAVBPN010000216.1:0-2748 GCA_963597235.1 bacterium | reverse complement strand
GTATCGTATGCATAGAGAGTTCCTTTAACGCTCCACACAGATAATCCCCGGTAAGCAGCCCCTCTGCCGGAATATAATAGAGTTCTTCTTTTGTGAGAGCCATACCAAGTCCATACACGCCTTCTTTATCAGAAAGAAGTGCCACACCTATATACTTCTTTTCAGCCGCTTTATTGAACAAAGCCTCTGCTCCACTCAGATCACTGCAGGAAAAGAAATTCTGTTCGATCGTATTTTCCGGAACAGCAGAAGTATCAAATCTGCCCAGAAGATTCTTAAATTCTAATTGTTTACAGAGCTGATAAGCTTCCGGAGTATACAGATTCTCCAATTTTGCATCGTAATATTCATATTCCAGAGGACTGTCTGTGTCGATTGTGGCAAGTGTTTTACTAAGTTCAGCAAGATCATAATGTTCTCTTAATGATTCGCGCGCTTTATTTGGTTTAACCTCTTCCAGATGTTCATGTGCATTCTCAATAGAGCCAAACTCAACGATCATTTTTGTTGCTGTCTTTTCACCAACTCCTGGAATTCCGGGAATATTATCTGCCGAATCTCCCATCAGTGCCTTTAACTCAATGATCTGCGGCGGTGTTACCTGATATTTTTCAAGAACTTCTGCCGCATGAAAATTTTCAATCGTTGTCTTTCCCCTCGAAGTTTTCGGAAGACGAATCATAACCTTTTCTGTTGCCAGCTGAAGAAGATCCCTGTCGCCGGAAAGTATCGTAACATCCATACCCTTCTTTTCACTTCTGACAGCCAGTGTACCAAGAAGGTCGTCTGCCTCATATCCTGCTTTTGAAACAATCTTTACTCCCATCGCGGTAAGCATTTCTTTGATCAGCGGTACCTGTTCGCGAAGCTCTTCCGGCATCGGTTTACGTGTACCTTTATATGCTTCAAACATTTTATGGCGGAAAGTCGGTTCATGAAGGTCAAATGCAACCGTCAGATACTGCGGTTTTTCCTCTTCCAGAATTCGGAAAAGAATATTTAAAAAACCATAAACCGCACCTGTATGTTTTCCCTCTGCATTTGTCAGATCAGGAAGTCCATAAAAAGCGCGGTTCAGAATACTGTGTCCATCTATCAATAAAATTTTTTCACTCATAACAACATCCTCCTGTGTCATTCTATAAGAAATGTGTTACTTCCGTCACCAGAAATACCACAAATGCAGCTGCTGCGATCAATACTGCCACGAAAAGAAGTACTGATAAAAAATGCAGCCATCTCTTCTGCCGGATGTGTCTGCGCGAACGCCTGATATCCTGTTCCAGAAGTTTCTTAAAATCAAGGACCGTACCATCCTCCTCATCAAGCTGCTGAATCGCCTCATGCACGATAAAGTACGTTTCCAGTTCATCATAACAGGAAGAACAATGCTCTATATGATCCAGAAATTCTTCCAGCTCATCAGTTGATAATGTGTGATTGATATATCTCGCAACCAATGTTTCTGCCTGTCTGCAGTCAATACCTGACAATGTTCCTCCTCCTTTTCTTAAAGTATCCGTTTATGCAAATATTACAAATTTCACCGCTTTGTAGTATAACACAAAAAGAGATGATTCTCAATGAAAATCACCTCTTTTACAGGGATGCATTTTGACCCGTATGTCTCGGGATTTTGCCATATTCATGGCAAAACACCTCGCGGGATATTACCTGTGAACAGTAACCGCAACAATTTATCGGTTTAAATTATCATTCTTCTGCCGCAGGTTCCTGTACTTCTGTCTGTACCGGTGCCGGAGCTTCAAGGATCTTCATAAATTCTTCACCCGTAATCGTCTCATGCTCGTACAGATACTGTGCCAGTTCATGAAGTTTACCAATGTTATCCTGAAGGATCTTCAATGCTTTTTTATGCTGTGTACGAACCAGATCTACAACTTTTTTATCAAGAAGAGTCTGTGTCTCAAAAGAACATGTCAGGCTGGAATCGCCGCCCAGATACTGATTGCTGACACTTTCCATCGCAACCATATCAAAATCATCGCTCATACCATAACGAGAGATCATAGCTCTTGCAATCTTTGTTGCCTGCTCGATATCATTAGAAGCACCGGTTGTGATCGAGTGGAAGATCAGCTCTTCAGCTGCACGTCCACCGGTAAATGTCGCAATTTTATTTTCCAGTTCTTCTTTAGTCATCAGGTAATGTTCGCCATCGTCCACCTGCATGGTATAACCCAGTGCTCCGGACGTACGCGGAATAATCGTAATTTTGTGTACCGGTGCTGATTCTGTCTGTTTTGCAGCCACCAGTGCATGGCCGATTTCATGATAAGATACAATCAGTTTTTCTTTATTGGAAAGCACACGGTTCTTCTTCTGGTATCCGGCAATAACTACTTCAATACTTTCTTCAAAGTCTGCCTGTGTGGCAAACTTACGTCCATCACGTACCGCACGGAGTGCTGCTTCATTGACAATGTTGGCAAGTTCTGCACCGGAAGCTCCTGCCGCTGCTTTTGCAATATCATCAAAACAAACGCTGTCTGCAATTTTAATCTTCTTTGCATGTACTTTAAGAATTTCCTCTCGTCCCAGAAGATCCGGAAGTTCTACAGGAATTCTTCGATCAAAACGTCCCGGACGAAGAAGTGCAGGGTCAAGAGAATCCGGACGGTTGGTTGCTGCCAGAATAACCACACCCTTTGAACCATCAAAGCCGTCCATCTCTGTCAGGAGCTGGTTCAGCGTCTGTTCACGCTCATCATTTCCGCCTGTAAAGCC
>CAVBPN010000215.1:31926-72527 GCA_963597235.1 bacterium | reverse complement strand
TGTGACAATGACGTTACATCCTCCCTCCCTACTTTGTGACAACTATATAACGTCCTCTATACAGAAATATGCGGTTTTAAGCCATTTTCGTGGCAAAAAAGCCGCATATTTTTTGTAGCAATGACTTGACATCCTCGGGGGCTTTATGTACAGCTCAAAGTTTCCCTAAAATATAAAATTCTTATAACTATTATCAGAGGGAAACTGATATAATAAGTACAGTAAAATAGTTGATAATATAGAAGGGGGACGGCAAATGCTCCAGGAAAGTAACCGTATAGAATTTAAAGCAGAGTTAAATGATAAACTGGAAAAAGAAATAGTGGCTTTTCTGAATAATAAAGAAGGCGGTATTTTATATATTGGCATAGATGATAATGGAAAACCAGTTGGAATGTCAGATATTGATTCTACACAGTTGAAGATTGCGGATCGTATAAAAAATAACATTCTTCCGTCAACTTTGGGATTATTTGATATTGTGATTGAAGAGATAGATAATATTTCTGTAATTAAAATCTTAATTTCCAGTGGATTGGAAAAACCATATTATATAAAGAGACAAGGAATGTCACCAAATGGTTGCTTTACAAGAATGGGGACATCATCTCAACCAATGTCAACTGTAATGATTGACGATCTTTATAGCAAAAGGATTCATAATACATTGCGAAATATTACATCTCCCAGGCAGGATCTTACTTTTGCACAACTGAAGATATACTATCAGGAAAGAGGATTGGAACTGAATGAGAAGTTTGCAAATTCACTGGAACTTTTAACCCCTGATGGTAAATTTAATTATGTTGCATATTTGCTTGCTGATGAAAATGGAGTATCTATTAAGGTGGCAAAATATGCTGGAACGGATAAAGTGGATTTGATTGAGAATGAAGAATATGGTTATTGCTCTTTAATTAAAGCTACACACCAAGTATTGGAAAAGCTAAAAATCGAAAATGTAACCAGAGCAAAGGTGACAAATACCAAGAGAGTAGAGAAAAATTTAATTGCACCTATTCCTATGAGGGAAGCTGTGATAAACGCAATTGTACATTCTGATTTTTCGCGGGAGATACCACCTGCTTTTGAAATTTTTAATGACAAAATGGTTTTTACATCTTATGGAGGACTGCTTCCGGGACAAAGTATAGAAGACTTTTTTAGTTGTAGCAGTATGCCAAGAAATCGTGAATTGATGCGTGTATTTAAAGATGTGGGGCTTGTAGAACAATTAGGATCGGGAATGAGCAGGATTTTAAAAGAGTACGATAAAAGCATTTTTCATATATCAGAACATTTTATAAAAGTTGAATTTCCGTTTTCATTGCCAAAAGATAGTATTATCATTGCCAATGGCGATGATAATGGCAATGAAATTGGCGATGATGATTCAGAAATGATGAAGGTTTTGGGATTATTAGAGGAAAATGCTTCCATTACAGCAAAGCAAATGTCAGAACAAATGGATATAAGTACAAGGAAGGTAAGTCGTCTTATAAAAACACTAAAAGAAAGTGGAAAAATTATCAGAGTAGGATCTGACCGAAAGGGGTACTGGAAAATCATTCAGTAGAGAGGAGAAGCTATTCAATGAACATAGATGCATATAATCTGGATTCTCTTCGCACGTTAGTGCGCAAACTGGAAAAAGAAAACCAAAATCTGAAACAGAAATTAAATGAAGCCAATATTCTGTATAGTTCAGAAAATATTTTTGGTGAATTTTCAGAAGAAAACGCAGAATATGATCTGGATCAGGGAGGCCGGATCATGGAACGCTATATTACGGAAAATATGGCGAAATGGTATTTTTCTATGTTCTGGGGAAGAGATGATGTATATGCCAAACGTGGAAACAAAGCCATGGAAGAAAAAAGAAAAGTTTTCTGCTGGAGATGTTACAGGCAAATTACATATTGTATTGGGGAATAGTGTATATGTAGATACTTTGAATCTTACACCCAAAATCCAAAATCAGATTCGATGTATGGCTGCTTTTGATAATCCGCTTTATTATAAAAATAAGAGAATGGGATACTCGAATTACTATAATTTCAGTGCAGTTTATATGGGTAAAGATGAGAATGGATATATTGGTTTACCGAGAGGTTTGAAAGAAAAGATAATAGCTGAATGTGAGAATGCAGGAATAGAATATGATATTGAAGATTGTCGTGAAAAAGGACGTCCGATTTGAGTTACTTTTAACGGAGATTTACGAATGCAACAAGATTTGGCAGCGCAGAGATTGTTGGCATATGATAACGGAATATTAAGTACTGCTACCGCTTTTGGAAAAACAGTAGTTTGTAGTTATTTGATTGCCGAGAGAAAAGTGAATACTCTGATATTATTGCAAAGTAAAGATTTGTTGGAACAGTGGGTAGAAGAATTAAATCATTTTTTAGTAATTGATGAAGAACCACCGGTTTATGCAACAAAAACAGGGCGAATAAAGAAAAGAAGCAGTGCCATTGGTGTGTTGCATGGTGGAAAGAATAGTCTGACAGGAATTGTGGATGTGGCAATGGTTGGTTCTGTATATAGTAAGGGAAAGTTTAATGGGTTACTGAATACATACGGAATGGTCATTATGGACGAGTGTCATCATGCAGCTTCGAATACAGCGGTAGAAGTTTTACAAAAGGTAAATGCCAGATATGTTTAGGTAAAGTGGATGCATGGGATAATCTGATAAGAATTAAATCGGAAAGTGTCTCACAGGAGTTGTTGGGACTGATACAGGAAGAATTTCGTGACAATGACGTAACATCCTCCCCACCTACTTTGTGACAATTATATAACGTCCTCTATACAGAAATATGCGGTTTTAAGCCATTTCCGTGGCAAAAAAGCCGCATATTTTTTGTAGCAATGACTTGACATCCTCGGGGAGCTTTATGTACAGCCCAAAGTTTCCCTCAGGAGTAAAATAAATGGGGGAGCAGGTGTTGTAAATTACCTCTCTCATCTATAAAATATAAGACCGTAAGAAAAGGTTTACAGTGGTCTGGATGGATTAGATAATGGAATTTCACGTACGGATTTGAAATTCCAGGGTTACTTTGTCATATTTATAAGTATCAGGTGACATACTGGAAATGATGATATTTGTAGTGCCGTGGTTCAGTAGCTTCTGTGGGAATATTACAAGCGGATCCGAATGAATTTCTCTCAGTTCCTGAAAGCATAAGTAATTTCCGGCACTCAGCTTTTGGACAGCAGAACAGTCAGCTGGTAAAACTTCCAGAAACATATTTGATTCTGTAAATTGTCCATCGTAGTAAGAGGAAATGATTCCATGAGGAAAAGAAGCCTGCAAATTTTGTTTCTTGGTGAGTGAAAACAAATGACTTAAATTTTTTTCATATTCTTTTGCATCCATGACTGTTTCGCAGGGAATCGTAATATAATACCGTTCAAAAATATAACGGGAATAATAGCCATCACGACCTAAAAAGGTTTTCTGGGCATTAATATGCTGTAGCGTCCGATTAATAGAATCAATGCTGGATTCTATTTTTCGGATTTTTTCTTTGGCAAGCTTTTTGCCGTCTTTTAATAAATATTCAAATTCAAGTTCTCCATCATCATTCACATAATTTTTTAAATCCTTGAGAGGAATACCAAGATCAATACAGAGAATGATCGTATCCAGTATCATGATCTGGTCTAAAGAATAGTAACGGTAGCCACTTTCCGGATTAATATATGTCGGGACTAAAATTCCAAGCTTTTCATAGTAGCGTAATGATTGGACATTGATATTTCTCAGTTTGGCAAGTTCTCCAATTGATAAAAAATTATTCAAAACGATCCTCCATAACAATATGTAAATAATAAGGTTGTTTTCTATATTATAAATAAATATCAGCGATTTATCAACAAAATACAGGAAAAAAATTCAAATTCCGCTATTGACTCTATGATGGTCATATAGTTTAAGATACAGTACGAAATTGAAGATCATGGAGGTTAGAAAATTATGAGTTCAAAAGAAACAGAAAAGAATCCTCTTGCATCAGCTCCGATCGGCAGCCTGATGATGAAATATGCGATTCCCAGTGTTGTCGCACTGGTTGTAAATGCATTGTATAACATTGTCGATCAGGTTTTCATAGGATGGGGCGTAGGAACATTGGGAAACAGTGCAACGAATGTCGTTTTCCCACTTAATATGGTTGTAATGGCACTGGCATTACTGCTTGGAGATGGCGGTGCAGCCTATTTAAGCCTGGAGCTTGGGAGAGGAAACAAGAAGAAAGCAGAAGAAGGTGTAAACAATACATTTTCATGGCTGATCATTGTGGGAATCGTTGTCTGCATTGTCTGTGTGATTTTTCTGAGACCACTGGTTGGATTGTTTGGAGCTACACCGGATAATCTCAGCTATGCACTGGAATATGGAAAAATCGTTGTGCTTGGCTTCCCGTTTGTGGTTATAGGTTCTGGTATGTGTTCCATTATACGTGCGGATGGTACTCCACAGCTTACAATGATCTCGATGATCGTGGGCTGTCTGGCAAATGTGGCACTGGATGCACTGTTTGTTCTGGGCTTTGGATGGGGAATGGCAGGAGCGGCAGTTGCGACGGTGATCGGGCAGATAGCAAGCTGTGCATTCTGTATATGGTATATTCCAAGATTTAAAACGGTAAAAATCAGATTAAAGGAAATGAATCCGGAATTTGGCATGCTGAGAAAAATGGCGGGATTTGGAGTATCCAGCTTTATTGCACAGATTGCAGTTGCAATCATTATGACCGTTATCAATTATTATCTCGTTCATTGTGGCACAAATTCGAAATATGGAGCCGATATTCCGCTGGCAGCTTTTGGTATTGTTATGAAATTTAATACAATCCTGACATCGATCGTAATGGGAATCGGAACTGGGGCACAGCCTATCGTCGGATACAATTATGGGCGTGCGGATTATAAGCGGGTAAAAAAAACACTGTCAACAGCAGTGGTTTCCGCTACGGTGTTTGCTGTTATCTTTTTCCTTGTTTTTCAGGTTTTTCCAAAACAGCTTACGGCATTATTCGGAAACCAGGGAGAGCTGTATACGGAATTTTCTATCATGTCCTTCCGTATTTTTACTTTGCTGTGTTTCCTGAATGGATTTCAGGCAGTAGCGGCAATCTTTTTCCAGTCAATTGGAAAGTCGGTATTATCCGGTGCAATTTCATTAAGCAGACAGATTGTATTTCTGATCCCGGCAGTGATCATCCTGTGTAACTGTATTGGTGTCAGAGGTGTACTGTGGGCCGGACCTGTGGCAGACGGACTGGCATTTATTCTGGCGCTGGCACTGATCCTGGCAGAAATCAGGAAAATTAATCACCTGGAACAAAAGAAAGGCGTGAAGAGGTAAGTGGCACATTATGCAAGTAAATGTGTTCATTGCACAGATTCGCAGAAAAAGTGTGTAAGAACACGCATGGAAGATGAGAATGGAAATATATTTTATGAACAGATGTATGAATGTGGGAATTTTTCCTGCAAAGTGAACAGAGGAATTTCACATATACAACGAGATATTCAAATGACAGATAAGAAAACGAAGAAAGGGGTAAAAAAACATGAAGAAAATCATTACCATAGGACGAGAGCTGGGAAGCGGTGGACGAACAATAGGAAAAATGGTGGCAAACCGTCTGGGGATACCTTATTATGACCGGGAACTGATCGATAAAACAGCGGAGAAGTCAGGGCTGGCAACGCAATATGTTGAATCCAGTGAACAGAGACTTACAAATAGTTTCCTGTATAATCTGGCGATGGGAACAAGCTATGGGTATGGAATTTTGCAGAATGCGAACCGCCAGACATTACCGTTGTCCGAACAGATTTATGAAGCACAGAGGGAAGTGATAACAAAGTTTGCGAATCAGGGAAGATGCGTAATTGTAGGACGCTGTGCAGACCAGATTCTTGCGGACAGAGAGGATGTATTCCGTGTATTTATCTATGCAGATATGGACAAGCGTGTCCAGCGGGGAATACAGGAATATGGAATGGCGAAGCAGACTGCCAGAAAAGAGATTGAAAAATCCGATAAAGAACGAAGCCGTCATTATAATATATTTACGGATAAAAATTGGGGAGACCGTCATAATTACGATTTATTATTAAACAGCAGTAAACTGGATTATGAAAACTGTGCGAAAATCATCTGTAATCTGGCAGAAGAAATGTAAGATAAAATACCGGGGAAAGTAACAGCACTGATCGGATAGCATTACTTTCTCCTGTTTTTCGGATAATGAAGCTGAACAGGAGGTAGAACAACAATGATTAAGAAGCTGCTACGTAGCATTCGAGAATATAAAGCTTCTTCAATAAGAACTGCAATATTTGCAGGGCTTGAAGTATTATTGGAAATTATCATTCCATTTTTTATGGCGGATATCATTGACAAAGGTATTTATGGAGGAAATATGAATATCCTGCTGAAATTAGGCATTATGATGGGAATCTGTGTTATTGTCGGATTGCTTCTGGGATTTTTTGCAGGAGCAGAAGCAGCCAATGCTTCGGCCGGCTTTGCAAAAAACCTCAGAAAAGATATGTACTATCATATTCAGGGGTTTTCATTTGCAAATATTGATAAATTTTCAACAGCCAGTCTGGTTACAAGACTGACCACAGACGTTACGAACATCCAGAATGCATATATGATGATCATCCGTATTGCAGTAAGAGCACCGCTTATGATGATATTTGCGCTGATCATGTCCTGGACAATTAACTGGAAGCTGGCTCTTATTTTCCTTATCATGATCCCGGTTCTGGGAGGTGGGCTTGTATGGATCATATTAAAATCACATCCGATTTTTGAAAAGGTATTTAAGCAGTATGATAACCTGAATGGTGTTGTACAGGAAAATGTAAGCGGAATCCGTGTTGTAAAGAGCTTTGTACGTGAGGATCATGAGAAAGCCAAATTTCAGAAAATATCAACAAAGCTGTTTGCGACATTCTGCAAAGCTGAACGGTATATGGCATTAAATGCGCCATTGATGCAGCTTGTAGTATATGTATGTATGATTCTTGTCTTCTGGTTCGGAGCACGAATGATCGTGCTGTCAGGAGCAACGGAGCTTACGACAGGGGAATTAACCAGCCTGATCATTTATGCGATGCAGATATTAACCTCTCTGATGATGTTGTCTATGGTACTTGTTATGATTACCATCGCACAAAGCTCGGCAGAACGTATTGTCGAAGTACTGGATGAAAAAAGCAGTCTGTCAAATCCGGAAAATCCGGTTATGGAAGTAAAGGATGGAAAAATATGCTTTGAACATGTAGATTTCAGTTATTCTGACAACAAAGAAAAATTATGCCTGAAGGATATTGAGCTGACTATTTCCGCTGGACAGACAGTTGGAATCATCGGTTCGACGGGAAGTGGAAAAAGCAGTCTGGTTTCCCTGATTCCGCGTTTATATGATATTACAGGTGGAAGCGTTTCTGTTGGCGGTGTGGATGTAAGAAACTATGATATCACAGCGCTCAGGAACAATGTTGCTGTTGTTCTTCAGAAAAATACGCTCTTTTCCGGTACGATCAAAGAAAACCTGCGCTGGGGAAATGAGTCGGCTTCAGATGAAGAACTCATTCATGCATGTAAGCTGGCTCAGGCAGATGAATTTGTTACAGGCCTTCCTGAAGGCTATGACACTTATATTGAACAGGGCGGTACAAATGTATCCGGTGGACAGAAACAGAGATTATGTATTGCACGTGCACTGCTGAAAAAGCCGAAGATTCTTATTCTTGATGATTCCACAAGTGCTGTAGATACAAAAACAGATGCACTGATCCGACGGGCATTTAATGAAGAAATCCCAGATACAACGAAAATTATCATTGCACAGAGAATTTCATCCGTACAGGATGCTGATAGGATCATTGTCATGGATGGAGGACACATTGATGCAGTGGGTACACATGAGGAGCTTATGCAGACAAATGCGATTTATCAGGAGATTTATCAGTCTCAGCAAAAAGGAGGGGAGAACAAATGAAACAGTACGATGGAAAAACCATTAAACGCTTAATGCGTTACATTTATGAGCATTCAAAAGGACTGTTCATACTGGCGGCTGTCTGTGTGCTTCTTTCCACAGCGGCTAATACGGGTGGTTCAATGTTCATTCAGATACTGATCGATAAATATATTGAACCACTTCTTATGACTGAGCATCCGGTATTTTCGGGTCTGATAAAAATGCTCACGCTGATGGGCTGTATTTATTTACTGGGCGCATTATGTACCCTGTTATATAGCCAGTTTATGGTCAATATTTCACAGGGCTGCCTGAAAACAATCCGAGATGATATGTTTAATCATATGCAGACATTGCCAATCAGGTATTTTGACACTCATACCCATGGAGATATTATGAGTCATTATACAAACGATACGGATACGTTGAGACAGTTTATCTCACAGGCACTTCCGCAGCTGTTTTCCAGTGTGGTAAGTGTGGTTTTCTCGTTCTGCATCATGCTGTATTACAGTATTCCGCTTTCGATAGTAGTTGTGATAATAACCATTCTTATATTGCTTATTACGAAATATGTTGCAACACACAGTACCAGATATTTTGGAAGACAGCAGACATCTCTGGGAAATATTAATGGCTATATCGAGGAAATGCTGGAAGGCCAGAAGGTTGTAAAGGTATTCTGCCATGAAACAAAAGCAGAAGAAGGCTTTGATAAAAAGAATGAGAGGTTGTATGAGGATGCCAGAAATGCGAACAGATATGCAAATATTCTGATGCCAATATTAAGTCAGATCGGAAACTTTCAGTATATCCTGCTTGCAATATTGGGAGGCTGTCTGGTTCTTAGTGGAAAAGGAAATATAACAGCAGGTGTGGTAGTTGCTTTTCTTTCACTGTCCAAAGCGTTCTCGATGCCAATCCAGCAGATATCTCAGCAGATGAGTATGGTGTCAATGGCACTTGCAGGAGCACAGCGTATTTTTGATCTGATCGATGAAGAATCAGAAACAGATAACGGATATGTCACACTGGTCAATGCAGAGGAAACCAGTGAAGGATTATGTGAAAGTGAAAAATATACAGGAATTTATGCGTGGAAGCATCCGCATCATGACGGTACCACCTCTTATATCAGAATGAATGGTGATATTCGTATGAAAGAGGTGGATTTCGGGTATGTGCCGGAAAAACTGATTTTAAAGGGAGTAACGGTTTATGCGGAACCGGGACAGAAAGTGGCGTTTGTCGGCTCTACAGGTGCCGGAAAAACAACAATTACAAACCTGATCAACCGATTTTACGATATAGACGATGGAAAGATCCGCTACGATGGAATTAACATTAATAAAATCAAAAAAGCGGATCTGAGACGATCTCTGGGAATTGTACTCCAGGATACATACCTGTTTACAGGAACGGTTCTTGATAATATACGTTATGGAAAATTAGATGCAACAGATGAAGAATGCATCGAAGCAGCAAAGCTTGCAAATGCAGATGGTTTCATTCGTCGTTTACCGAACGGATACCAGACAATGCTTACCGGAGCAGGTGAGGATTTAAGTCAGGGACAGAGACAGCTTCTGGCTATTGCGAGGGCAGCAGTGGCGAATCCACCGGCGATGATATTGGATGAAGCAACATCCTCTATTGATACCAGAACAGAAAAAATCGTACAGGATGGTATGGATAAGCTGATGCAGGGAAGAACTACTTTCGTAATAGCCCACAGGCTGTCAACAATACAGAATTCTGATGTTATTATGGTATTAGATCATGGTCACATTATTGAGAGGGGAGATCATGAAAGCCTGATCAGGAAAAAAGGAACATACTATCAGCTTTATACCGGAGCCTTTGAGATGGAATAGATAATTTATAAAAAATGCAGAAGGAGAATATCTAATGACAACTAAAGAAAATATCAAATTAATGGAAAACAGATTACATAAGCTGGAAAGCAGTGAAAAAGAGAATTTCGGAGTTTGTAGGAAGATCAGACGTAATATTCGTAATCTCCGCAAGAAAATGTAACCTCAGAAAGAAGATGATGTGATGTCAGTTCCCTATGAGAAAATTTGCAAGAGCAAAATCAAATATATGAAACCTTAAAAATAAATATATTTTGAGGCAGGTGATTATGTAGTGCTTACAGAAGAAAAAATATCGGCAGAAAATAAGGATGATGAAAAATATATTGGCAGAAAAGTAATTCATAATCCAGAAGGAGTATGCACCATTACTGCAATGTCTAATCTAAATTAAAAATAGAAGCAGTTCGGCTGAAGATGGATGATTTTGTGATCCGGAACATGTCAGATATGCAGGGGATTTTGCAGGAAACAGCATTCGCCGGGCTTCCGCTGATCATACAGGAATTTAATTTAAGTTTTGTCCAGAGGAATGCCTTTAATGACATGGAAGCCAAAGCTGCAATCATGGTCAGACATATGGTACAGAGTATTGGCGAGGTAAAAATGGCGGCATACTGGCCGATGAGTGATCTTTATGCGGGAGATTATGATGCGAGCAGGCTTCTGAACGGTGCATGCGGACTGATCAGTGCAAATGGAATCTGCAAGCCGGTTCTTTATGCGCTGCAGTTTGTAAGGGAGCTGCAGGATATTGTCGTTGCGAGAGATCCGAGATGGGGACGTGTATCAGAAGGATCGGGAGAGGATCCTTATCTGGGAAGCGTTTTTGCACGGGCAAAGATCAGAGGTATTCAAAATGAGAAATCATCAACAGAAAACTATCTGGCAGCCTGCAAAGAAGAAGTGATCGGAGCATGGGTAATGGGCTGGCAGAAGGAAGACTGCGTTTCCATCCTGGATGGAATGAAAAACGTAAATGCCAACGTGAAATATTATCCATGCGGAGGTCCGGAAGGAGTATTAAACGAAAAAGAGATTGAAGCAGCAGTGCAGGGTGGAGATGTTATCGTTGCAGTTGTAGGTGAGCTTGTCAATATGACAGGAGAAGCCTCCTCAAAGGCAAATATCGAGCTTCCGGGAGAACAGCGGAAAATGCTCGAGCTGTTATTAAAATCCGGCAAGCCTGTAGTGACAGTACTCATGAACGGACGTCCGCTGGCATTAGGCTGGGAAGCAGAAAATCTTCCGGTGATTGTAGAGGCATGGCATCTTGGAATCCAGATGGGAAATGCAGTTGCAGATATGCTTTATGGAAAGGTAAATCCGAGTGGAAAGCTGGCTGCCTCTTTCCCGGCAGTCAATGGCCAGTGCCCGATTTATTACAATCATACCAGCACAGGAAGACCTGCAAGCGGAAGCAAATTTACTTCGAAATATATGGATGCTCCGTGGGAGGCGGTTTTCCCGTGTGGCTATGGACTGAGCTATTCTGCATTTGAATATTCCGACCTGGAGCTGAAAGAGACAGATACCACTGTAAAGGTAAAGGTTCAGCTGAAAAATACAGGAAAAGTCAAGGGGACGGAAGTTGTGCAGTTTTATGTACAGGATGTTACTGCGAAGCTGGTACGCCCGGTGAAGGAGCTGAAGGCATTCCGAAGAGTGACACTGGAAACAGGCGAAGCGCAGTGCGTCGAAGCGGAGATTTCCAAAGCGGAGCTTGGATATTACGATAATGATGCCAGATACGTAAGGGAAAACGGCCTATTCAGGTTCTATGTGGGAGGAAATTCCAGAGACAACATGTGTGAAGAATTAAGAATTCTTTTTTCTGATAAACAGTAAAATAAAACGTAAGCGATGAATAACCCACTGTCTGCTATTCTTTAAATTATTGTAAATTCTCGTTTCCCTGCTACTTTATCGGTAGCAGGGAAATTCTGTTCTCCGGAATCTTTAATTCCAAAAAGGTTCCGTTTCCATCTTTTTTACATGCAGGACGGATTCATTTAAATGGCTGTCATTGGTGTCATTACCTCTGATGAAAAAATCACAAATCAATAATCGAATGATTCAGGTAGATTTTCCGGTCCTTTGTGAGCTCCTTTGAGATGAGACCGTCAAGTGTCCGGATTGCCTCCTGGCCAAGAGAACAGAAATCGGGAATCACTCTTGTTACCGGGATATGGAAGGTATCAATGATTTCTTCCGTATCGAAGGAAGCAAATAATATCTCCCCGGGTTTTGACGAGGTACGGAGCAGCTCGTAATAGCAGCCGATCATGGTAGGAGTGCACATGAAGAGCAGTCCGTCGGCTTCATATCCGATATCGGATAATTCATGAGCGAGCTGGATTCCTTCTTCGATGGTTACATCTTTTTTTAGAAGCTGGTTTTCATCAAAGATAAGCCCGTTATCCTCAAGGGCATCCCGGAAACCGCGGATGCGGAGTCTGGTATTGCAAGGGAAAAGATTGCTTCTGGCAGAGGTAGGGCAGATCAGCGCAGGATTCCTGCAGCCCTTCTGCAATAATACACAGGTCAGGTCGTAGGCCATCTGCCGTTCGTTGAAGGATACGGAGCAGAAGCCGCTTGTCTGTGCAGTGTTATCGTAGAGAAGAACCCCCGGAAGAGTGTCCACCAGATCAAGAAGTGGCCTGGAAACAGGACTGTATTCAAAAAACAGGATACCGGCCAGGCTTTTCTTTGAAAATGATTTTATGAAAACAGTTAAATCATTTTCATTCTTTTCATCTGTGCATATGTATAAGGTCAGGGTATATCCGTACTCAAGGGCTGCCTGTCTGAGAGAAAAAAGAAGATTCTCCACAAAGACACTTACTACGCAGATGATGACTTTGTTCTCTGGGGATTTTGTCTGCCTGTTTGGTTCATAATGTAACTGCTCGATTGCACTGAGAACCTGTTGCTTTTTCTCAGGAGATACCATAAAATCACTGTTCAGTACACGGGAAACGGTTGCGATCGAGACGTTGGCCAGCTTTGCGACATCAACAATAGTAGCCATAGTTTACCTCCATGAATTATTCTGCTGTCTGTAAACAGCGTGTTCTGTTACTATTATAGAAGATTTTATGAAAAAACTCAACATGTATAACACTGATTTTCATGAAAAAACATATGAAAATATACACAAAATCAAACTGTTGAATTCATGCATAACTCACAAAGATGAAAATAAAATGTAAAACTTCTTGAAAATAAATGAAAATAATGATATATATGTTTACAGAAAACAACAGGAGGTAAGAAAATGGATTTAAAAGAAAAACTGCAAAAAGGACCGGATAATTATATTTTTCCATTTTTGTGGGTACGTGGCGAAGAAGAAAATGTGATCCGTACCGAAATGGGAAAAATATATGAATGCGGGATCCGGGCAGTTTGCGTGGAGGCCCGTCCGCATCCGGATTTCTGCGGTGACGGATGGTGGCATGACATGGACATCATCATCGATGAAGCCAAAAAGAGAGAGATGAAGATCTGGATCCTGGACGACAAACATTTCCCGACAGGATATGCAAACGGTCTGGTCGAGACAAAGTATCCGGAGCGCAGGAAGCAGTATATCAATTATACGACTGCAGACGTTTTCGGAGATTCCCATCAGCTCGAGCTTCAGGTGAAGAGAATGCTGAAGCCTGTAATGAAGTTCTGGGATTTCGGAAAGAAGTTTGATGAAGAGGAACGTGCGAACAATTATCTTCTTTCATTGACAGCTGTAAAAATCGCCCACGGAAATATCCTGGAAGAGGAAACGATAGATCTCAGAGACTGTTACGATGGAACCTGGGCAAAATTCCAGCTTCCGGAAGGCTCATGGAGAGTATATGCCGTATATGTGACCAGAACAGATGGCGGAGAGCCGCATTACATTAATATGATCGACCGAGTGTCAGCCTATACACAGATCGAAGGTGTTTATGAGATGCATTACAAAAAATATGCAGATCTGTTTGGAACAACTATTGCAGGATTCTTCTCAGATGAACCGCAGTTTGGCAATGTTCCGGGCTTTGAAAAAAATGCCAGGGTCGGATCAATGGAAATGCCGCTCCCATACAGTGAAGAGCTTAAGGATATGATGCTGGAGAAGTATGGAGAGGCATTTTATCAGTATCTTCCATATCTGTGGACAGATACCGTATCCATGGATAAGTGTGCGGAAATGCGTTATTACTACATGGATTGTGTTTCCAGACTGTATCAGAAAAACTTCAGTGAGCCGATTGGCAGATGGTGTGCAGAGCACAATGTGGAATATATCGGCCATGTAGTGGAGGATGATGGAGCACACAGCAAGCTTGGAATGGGTGCAGCACACTTTTTCCGTGCATTATCCGGACAGCATATGGCAGGAATTGACTGTATCGGAGGCCAGGTTGTTTACGGGGCACCGGTGGAGCTGAGGAAATCGATTGTAGATATCGAAGGAGAATTTTATCATTATTTCCTCGGTAAACTGGGAACGTCCTGCGGACATCTGGATCCAAAGAAAAAAGGGCGTACCATGTGTGAGCTTTTCGGCGCATATGGATGGAAATTTGGAACAAGAGATATGAAATATGTCCTGGATCATCTGATCTGCAAGGGAGTCAACCATCTGGTTCCCCACGCATTTTCCATGGCAGAATATCCGGATCAGGACTGCCCTCCGCATTTCTATGCAAGAGGAAACAATCCGCAGTTCCCGTATTTTGCAGAGCTTATGAAATATGCAAACAGAATGTGTGAGATCTTCCAGGGCGGAAAGCATATTTCCTCCGTTGCAGTTCTCTATAATGCAGAGGAGGAATGGGCAGGAGAAGTCCTTCCGATGGAGAAACTGTGTAAGGCACTGCTCACCTCGCAGATTGATTTTGACGTGATAAGTACCGATATGCTCACAGAAAAAGAATATTTCAAAACTGCGGTCAGAGATGGAAGGCTGTACATCAATGATGTGGAATTTGAGGCACTGGTCGTACCATACGCACAGAGGATTAACCATGAATTATATGATTTTATCATGGAGAACAGTGAGCTTCCGGTGATCTTTACCGATGCATATCCGGAGTGTGTGGTAGATGATGCAAAAGCAGACCTCAGGAAACTTGAGGGAACAGCCAACGTCAGCGTGCAGGCCACAAAGAGTCTTGGAGAGTATCTGAAAGCAAACGGAATGTATGATATCAGGATTTCGGAGGAATTTCCGGAATTCAGCTTCTACCATTATGAAAAGGATGGTGCCAGATACATGTTCCAGAATGAGGCGGCAGGAAAGGTATTTGACGCAGTTGTAACCGTTCCGACAGAAGGTAAAATGGTATATTATGACGGCTTTGCCAATGCGTTTAAGAAGCTTGAGGGAACCGTGGAAAACGGAAAAACCTCCTTCAGGCTGGAGCTTCAGCCGGGACATTCCTGCGTAGTGCTTGAAATGGAGCCGGAGGAAGAAATGGATACCTATGTAACTGCAGAGAAGGAAAAGGAAGGCTGCGTGGCAGTCCAGGATATTTCCAAAGAATGGGAATGCCAGCTGACCAGTCAGAAGGAATACCCGTCCTTCGGAGAAGCCTTTACAATGGAGGAACTCGAACCAATATCCGAGAAGCGTCCGAAATTTGCAGGCGTGATCCGCTATGAGAAGGAAGTAGAGCTAGATAAATCCTATGAAGCTTTATATATCCAGTTTGAACATGTATATGAAGCAATGACCCTGTGGATCAACGGTGAAAAAGTCGGAATCTGCATTACTTTGCCATATGAGTTTGAGATCAGCAGCTATGTAAGGCCGGGGAAAAATACGATCCGTATCGAGGTGGCAACAACCCTTGACAGGGATCAGCTGAATTATCCGGCAAAACCGTTTGATTTCTATCATGAAACCATGGAGCCGACCGGAATTTACGGAAAGGTTACACTGACCGGAAAATAAGGGCTACAGCTTTTTCAGGCGATATTCGGACGGACTGACACCGCATTTCTTTTTGAAAACCTTTCCGAAGTAGCTGGGGCTTTGGAAACCGCATAAGTAGCCAATCTCAGAAGCGTTTTTTTCGGGATATTCCACCAGCATATTTCGGGCATGGGTGATCCGGATGTTGGTAAGCTCTTCGATGATCGTAAGCTGGAGACTTTTCCTGAAAACGGAGCAGAGGTATTCAGGAGTTTTTTCAAGAGCCTCGCTCAGGTCGGCAAGCGATATGTTTTCTGAATAATGCTCCTCCAGGTAAGAGATGATCAGGGAAACGGTGGGATTATTCTGGACCTTTTCCTGATCGGAAACCCTGGATATCTGGAGGGAAAGGTTGATGAGGAGGCTGTAGAGTAATTCCGAATAATAATATTTTTCGTAAGCGAGGGTGCGTCTGGTTGCCAGGGCAAGGCCATTTAACTGATTGCAATAATACTCAGGATCAGACATATGGAAAACACCGGATTCTGTCATGCCCAGTGCTTTGAGAAGGGCAGGGCAGATGGAGCCTTCAAAGCCGAAAAAATGCAGGATCCAGTTGGAGCCGGAATATTTATGGGCATCATGGGCCTGGATAAAGAATGCACTGCCTGGTGTGATAACCGTTCTCTGACCGTTTACCGTCAGCTCGCCCTGTCCTTTGGAGCAGTAAAACCACTGGTGGAAGGAAATCCCCTTCGGGCGGTTTATGTTTTCTTGTTTGTGGTTAATGCCGATGGAACGGAGGATCAGGGGCAGCTTCTGGCGTTCCTTTCTGGTTGTTTGGAATGATTCGAGCATAAAAAACGACTCCTTAAAATAATTATAGTAATATAAATATATTAAGATTGAGGAAGCTGTATGTCAAGCGTAAAATAGAATCACAAACAAAAGGAGGAAATGGAAATGGGTATTCCGGTTATCAAAAAAGACGAAAAAGGTATTTACAATCTGTATGTGAACGACAAGCCATTTTTTTGCAGAAGTGGTGAGGTACATAATTCAAGTGCTTCTGACCTTGCATATATGGAGAAAGAGGTATGGCCAAAGCTGCGAAACCTGAACATGAACTCTGTGATCGTTCCGATTTACTGGGAGACGATCGAGGAAACAGAGGGCGTTTATGATTTTACATTAATTGATGGTCTTATCAGACAGGCGAGACAGGAAGAGATGAAGCTGATCCTCCTCTGGTTCGGATTATGGAAGAACAGCGAGTCCATGTATGTTCCAGGCTGGATGAAGAAGGACACAAAAACCTACTATCATGCGCAGAAGGCAAACGGGGAGGCAATAAATATCATTTCTCCGCTCTGTACAGAAGCTGTTGAAAAGGATAAAAAGGCTTTTGCTGCGATCATGAAGCACATCAGAGAAGTGGATGAAACGGAATCTACAGTGATTACCATCCAGATCGAAAATGAGATCGGAGTTCTTGGAACAGAGAGAGATTACAGTGTAAAGGCAGAAGAAGCATTTGGAAAAGAAATTCCGGAAATGATGGCAGAGCTGTTCGGTGTAAACGGCGATTGGAAACAGGCCTTCGGCGATCAGGCAGAGGAATATTTCATGGCATATTATTATGCAAATGCAGTGGAAGAAATCACCAAAGCCGGTAAGGCAGAGTATGATCTTCCGTGTTATGCAAACGCATGGCTGGAGCAGTATCCGTGGTATAAGGGATCTTATCCCACAGGTGGCCCGGTAAAAAGTGTTCATAAAATCTGGAAAGCAGCAGCTCCGAGCCTGTTTACGATCGGACCGGATATCTATGTATCCTACTGTGCCGATGTGATGGATGAATACACATATGAAGGAAATCCTCTGTTCGTTCCGGAGATCAGAAAGGATGCAGTGGCAGCTTCCTATTGCCTGTATGCATTCCTTGCAAAGAATGCCATCTGCTTCTCGCCGTTTGGAATCGAGGATCTTGCACTTGATCCTTCTGCGATCCAGAAACCGCCGATGGAGGTTATGATCGCATTAAACATTGATCCGACTGCCCTGGATACAACAGGAAGCCGGGAAAAGGTGGCAGCTGCCTACGCACTGATGGAAAATATTGAACCATTATATCTGCAGTACAGAGGAACCGACCATCTGAAAGCTTTTGTGCGACATGGAGAAAATGACTTCGGAGTATTTACTTCCTTTGAGGATTATGATATTGCAGTTGCATATGGCCCGAGAGCATCTGCTCATCCGTTGGGAAGCATTGGTATTTTTGAGCTGTCAAAGGATAAATTCCTGATACTTGGAACAGAGTGTACAGTTAATTTCCGTGTGAAGCCAGGTGAAAATGCGAAGGTTGACTACATCAAGCTGGAAGAAGGAGAAATTGTACAGGGTGAGTGGAAGGCCGGCCGAATCTTAAATGGTGATGAAAAGATGGCAATTAAATTTGGCGATATGCCGAAAGCTTATATGGTGGAACTTTATAAATATTAATGTATGTACCGATGCAATGTGAATGCGGGGCGTGAAGCGACTGCGTTCATGGGCAAATAACGAAAGCGGATAAGAGAATATCCGTTTTGCAAGAGAGGAGATAAAATGCAGGAGAACAGGGACTGTCGCAAACAAAAAACGGAAGAAGATAAGCTGACTTTTTTCAGAAAAGCAGCTTATGGTCTTGGAGAGGCAGGGTCGCAGTTCTCCTGGACATTGATCAGCTCGTATTTAACTGTTTATTACACCGATGTCGTAGGACTTGCACCGGCAGTGATATCTATGATCATGCTGCTGGCGAGAGTCTGGGATGCGGTGAATGATCCAATGTTCGGTGCAATCGCAGAAACGACACATTCCAGATGGGGACGCTACCGGCCGTATATTCTGTTCGGTGCGCCGGTTCTGGCATTGTTTAACTGCCTTACCTTCCTGAATCTGGATATACCGGATATGTGGAAGATCGTATGGTGCAGTGTCACATATATCGGCTGCGGAATGGCATATACGGCAGTCAATATCTCTGTTGGCTGTCTGGCAAATACAATGACAGCAAGTAATCAGGAGAGGGTATCGTTGAATGCGTTCAGGGGAATTGTCGGAAACATAGTAACGATACTTGTAAATGCAGTAACGATACCGTTAATCCTGTTTTTTGGCCATGGATCAGCTTCTTCCGGAAACGGATACTTTGGGACAGCGGTTGTTTTTTCGGTTATTTCCATTCCATGCTTTCTTGGTTGTGTATATTTTACAAAAGAAAAAATCGGAAACGAGAGAGTGCAGCGTCGTGGAAATACATTGCTGGCATTGCTTCGATCTTTTCAATACATATTCCGGGATCGTAACGCCCTTTTGCTGATTCTTGCCATGTTTACCTTTCTGATGGGAATTTTTGGCAGACTTGGAGTTATGGCATACTATTTTATCTATGTCCTGAAAAATACGGGAATGATGGCTGTATTTGCTACGGCATTATCCGTGGGAATGTTTGTGGTTAATTTCTATGTCCCCTATTTACTGAACCATATGGACAAGAAAACGGTAGGTGCCTTATCGGCCTTTTGCCAGGCTGTCTGCTGTATCCTGTTTTTCTTCCTTGGTGAGAGGAAAATGCTGGCAGGAATCATTATTGTGGGCTTTATATACGGGGCCACGAATTTTGCGGCACTGGTTTCCTATACACTTGGAGCGGAGATCATAGATGCAAACTGGCTGAAAACTGGCGTTCGTTCGGACGGAGTGATTTATTCCTGTATTTCGTTCTCTACAAAAATGGGAAATGCACTTGGGGTGTCTGGGGGAATCCTGGCACTGGGTGCAGTGGGATTTGTGGCGAATCAGTCACTGTCGGCGGAAATACTTACAAAAATGAACGGGGTCATCAATTTCGGACCTGCAATATTTTTTCTCCTGTCGGCGGCTCTGTTTGCACAAAACGGCATGACGAATGAGGAAGGAAAAAGAAACGAAGAAAAAATAAAAGAGAAATACCGGATGTGAAAAACAGCCGGAAAATAAATAAACACAAGGAGGTACCAAATGAGTACAAATAATCAGGAGAATACAGCGGTCAAATTATCGTTGTTCCAGAAAGTAGGTTATGGCTTCGGTGAAGCCGGAAGTACACTGTCATTTACTCTGATCAGTTCATATCTTACCGTCTTTTATTCAGATGTTGTCGGGCTTGCTCCTGCGATCATCGCGGCGATCATGCTGGTTGCCCGTATCTGGCAGGCTGTATGTGATCCGCTTTTCGGAGGAATTGCAGAAAACACCAACAGTAAATGGGGACGTTACCGTCCGTATATCCTGTTCGGAGCACCGGTTCTGGCGATCTTTAACTGTCTTACATTTTTGAACCTTGATATTTCCGGTGGCGCAAAGGCATTCTGGTGTATCTTTACATATATTGTATGCTGTACAGCATATTCCTTTGCAAACGGTGCTGTAATCTGTGTTGTCAATTCCATTACTTCGATCAATGCGGAGCGAGTATCCGCAAATGCATACAAAGGTGCGATCGGAAGTATCTTCAGTGTAATCGTAAGTGCTGTAACAATGCCGCTGCTTCTGTATTTTGGCCATGGAAATACAAATTCCTCCAGCGGATATTTCATGACTGCGCTGATCTTTTCCATCGCATCTCTGCCATGCTTCTTCTTCTGCTTTAAATCTACCAGAGAGGTGATCAGCGGAGGAAACCAGGAAACAGAAGGAAAGAAAGTAAACCCGGTTCTCAATATTTTAAGTTCCTTTAAGAATGCATTCAAGGACTGGAACGTTGCGTGCCTGATGATCGCCCTGATCTTCTATCTGACCGGTATTTTTGGAAGAATCGGAATCATGTCCTATTACTTCATTTATGTACTTTCCAATCCGATGGGAATGGCTTCCTTCGGAACAGCAATGACAATCGGTATGTTTGTAGTTAACCTGTATGCACCTGCACTTCTGAACCGTATTGACAAAAAATATGTCGGAGTTCTTTCCTGCGTACTTCAGTGTGCGTGCTGTGTAGTATTCTTCTTTATGGGAGAAGCAGGAGCAAACAGTATGCTTGTAGCAGCTGTAGGTCTTGTATATGGAGCTACAAACCTTGTGGGACTTACATCCTTTGCACTTTGTGGTGAGCTGATTGATGATAACTGGCTCAGAACCGGAAAACGTTCTGACGGAGTTATTGCAACTGCCATTTCTTTCTCTACAAAGATCGGAAATGCGATCGGAGGCTCTGTAGGAATCATTGCACTCGGAGCTGCCGGTTATGTTGCGAATTCAGAAATGTCTGCAGCTACACTGACTAAAATGAATGCAGTAATCAACTTCGGACCTGTAGTATGCTTTGCACTGGCTATTATTCCATTCCTTATGATCCGCATGACAAATAAAAAGGGTCGTGAGAACGAGCAGAAGATCAAAGCAATGCAGAACGACTAATAATATGAAAAAGAGCTGTCACGCTGGCACCTATTCCTGCCAGGTGACAGCTTTTTTTATACTAAAATAGAACAAATATTAGATTCAGAAAAACCTGGCACATATGGAAGAAATAGAAAAACGTATGAGGATATTTTAAAACTTATTGATTTATTAAAAGAATTCAAATTTGAAGTTGAAAATAGCAAATAAAATATCAGTGAAACTTGAGCGGATATAATATTATTGTATAATTCAATATAGAATGTTTATCAAAGAATCTGTTGATACAGAGAGGTGAAAAAATGAAGCATAGTTTACTTCTGAGGTTTTTTAATGCTTACGCTGATTTTTACGGCTGTGGTGGAGAAAGACTTTTTTATGAAGTTGAATGTGCAAATTCAGGATGGAGTGTCAGAGAATTAAGAAGGTAAATTGTGTCATTGTTTTTTGAAGGATTTCTGGGATTCTATGGAATGCTAAACGCTTTCTGACTAAAAATAATTATTTGACCCCAGATGAAACATAATGAAATTGGCGATGATATTTTGGAAATGATGAAGGTTTTGGAACCATTAGGAGAAAAATAAAACAGAAGTTTATGGTGTTGAGCAGGCTGCTATGAGAAAATAATATTTTTTGGCAAGATACAAGTAGAAAATCCAACCAGAAAATTATATAATGAGACAAAAACATATTCAAAAAAGAGGTATGAAATGTCAAAACAACAACTAAAGAAAACAATTCTGGAAATTGTAGATAATCAGTTAAAAAGTAATGATCCTCCGGTGACCGGGAGTGCATATAACAGACTGCTTGACGCTGGATATACTTCCATAGAGGCAAAAGAAAAAATAGGTGCAGTAATTTCGGAGAAGATATACGATATCCTGAAATCCGGAGTCAAGTACAATGAGGCAGAATATGAGCAGGCATTGAATGAAATGGTACAGGCCTGCCTTGATTATGAAGATGCTCATGAGCTGCCAACAGAGTGGGATGACTGGTATGCGCTGGTTGAGGAAGGATACGGAGATGAGGCAGGTTTTGAGTTTTCGGATAATCCTGAAAAAGCAGCAGAATCCTGGGGAAAAGCCTGGGAAATTTTCTTAAATATTTTCATGGAAAGAGATAAGAAATGCAGCATACAGGAAATTATGGAAGAATTTGATTATAAATATCCCGTTGACCAGTGGTTATGGGATTTCCAGATGGCACTTCTTGGATCAGGAAGAGCACAGAAGAGGCTGGAAGTCTGCCGGAAAGTATTGGAGCTTTTTGACTGGCGAGATGAAGACGACAGCGAATTTCGCGTTGGAATAGGGGAAGCTCTCTATGATCTGGGCAGGACAGATGAAAAGAAAAAAGAAGAAGGTAAAAAGTGGTTTGAGGACTGGCTGGAAAAAGATCCGGACAATTTACCGGCGAGAAAGTCTTATTGCTGGTGTACAATGGAGAACGAGGGTATTGAAGCCGCGTACAGTATAATCCGGAACAAAGTAGTAGGAAATTCCTGTAATATGTATAATGAGAGTCTGTTTTCTCTGGCCGGCTCTCTGGCAGAAGAGATTGGGCTGAAAGAGGAGTTAAAGTGGATAAATAATCAATTGGAGAGTTTCCGGAAGTCCTGGACGGAAGCAGAAGAATACAACGATTTATATGACGATTTTGTGATGCCTGTACAGCAGCCCATGGTGAAAGAAAAGAAGATATATCCCAATGATCCTTGTCCATGTGGCAGTGGAAAAAAATATAAAAGGTGTTGTGGAAGAAAATGAAATATTGTGGGTAAACAGACGATGAAAAAATTAAAGAACATTTCAAATTCTAAAATTGAGATTGACAGATCAGTACAATATATTTTTACAGAAAATGGATTTTATCCGGAAACTGAAGAGGAAGATCAGGGTAATATAAATCCAGTGGAATTGCTTTACGCACTGGGAAACATAGAAAATCCCTCAACGCTGACAATCTCCGGACATTTTCTGTATCAGATCTCAGACGCATTTTTTAAAGAACTGACCAGGCTTCCGGAATTGGAACTTGCCAGAGATCAGATTAATATTCAGCCATCTGAGGAATGTATTCAGGGACTGCTTGCAGCAACACCATATACCATTGGTTCTGAGTTTGTAACAGAAAAGTGGATACAAAATTTATTTTGTGGTCTGGAAGCAATTTTTAAGAAGGAAATTCAGGCATATAAAGGTTCAGTGACCATGTATCTGGCTGAAAGGAATCAGAACCTTCATGTGCCAGAGCGTATTTTTCTACACCTGGTAGAAAATAGAGATACGGGATTTCCATTTGCATTTCTGGCTACTTATGCATCCAAAAAAGCTGATGGCAGCGTGCAACACATGCCGCTTCAATATGCATTGACAGAATATAAAGAGGACAGAGAGAAGCTTCTTACGCTGTTGTCCTGTCTTAACCGTGCCGCAGAAGTATCGCCGCTGATTGCAGAGCTGATGGAGAGTGGCGAAATGTTTCATACACTGCGTTTTACCTCAGAGGAAACATACTCTTTTTTGAAAGATATCGAGAAAATAGAACAGACAGGTATTTTATGCAGAATTCCTAACTGGTGGCGTAAAAAGAACACTATGCTGTCAGTTAATGTAAAGCTGGGAGAAGAGAAACCATCCATGTTGGGCTTTGATGCGCTGATTTCCATTCAGCCGTCACTGGAGGTAGATGGTGTGTTGCTCACTTCACAGGAAATCCAGACACTGTTAAATCAGACAGAAGGTCTGGCTTTGTTGAAGGGAAAATGGGTAGAAGTAAATCATGAAAAGCTGAATAAACTTCTGGAAGAGATGAAAAATATACCGGAGAATCTTACATTTCGGGAAGCAGTTCAGCTGGAAATGGGAAATGATAAGATTTTGCCAGATGTGGGAACCGTTGTGTCGAATGGTGCATGGCTTTCCAAAATGCTTCTGAATCTTAAGAATCCGGGACGCATTCGCAGTAATATGGTTCCCAAAACCTTTCATGCAACACTTCGTCCTTATCAGAAAAGTGGATATACATGGCTGAATTATATGAATCAATTAGGTTTTGGTGCCTGCCTCGCAGACGACATGGGACTTGGAAAGACTGTGCAGGTGCTGGCTTATCTGGAAAAAGTAAGAAAAACAAGTAAAAATGCCCACGCATTGCTGGTTGTACCGGCTTCTCTGATTGGAAACTGGAAGAAAGAGAAGGATAAATTTGCACCGGAGATGAAAGTCTGCATTCTTCATGGACAAAGTTCGTCAAAGTTGGCAGAAATTGCAAAAGAAAAGCTCCCATTCCTTACGATTACTACATATGGCATGGCTGCGAAAATGGATATTTTAAAGGAACGTACCTGGGATTGCCTGATTCTGGATGAGGCACAGGCCATAAAAAATCCGGCTACGAAACAAACCAGAGAAATAAAAAAGATGAAAAGCAGTATGCGTATTGCGATGACAGGAACACCCATTGAAAATGATCTCACAAATTTATGGTCCTTATTTGATTTCCTGAATCATGGTCTTCTGGGATCTTCCAAAGAATTCCATGACTTCTGTAAAGGACTTGAGGCAAATCCACAGCGCTATACCAAGCTGAAATCGATGATCAGCCCATTTATGCTCCGTAGGGTAAAAACGGATAAGAATATTATTTCAGATTTGCCGGAGAAGGTTGAAATGGTAGATTATGCGGCATTATCCAGAAAGCAGACTGTCCTTTACCGGAAAACAGTTGCGGACATGGAAATGAAAATTCTTGAAGCAGATGGAATAGAAAGAAAAGGAATTGTTCTTGGAACGATTATGAAACTGAAACAGATATGTAATCATCCGGATCAGTATTTGGGGCAGACAGATTATATACCTGCTGACAGTGGGAAATTTGCAATGTTAAAAGAATTGTGTGAAACAATTTATGAGAAACGAGAGAGGGTAATCGTATTTACTCAGTTTAAGGAAATTACAGGTTATCTGTCGGAATATTTATCTGAAATTTTCCACAGAAAAGGATATGTGATTCATGGTGGAACTCCGGTAAAGAAAAGAGCAGAAATTGTGGATCTGTTTCAGGGCGAAAAATATGTACCTTTTATTGTACTGTCTGTAAAAGCAGCCGGAACAGGATTAAATCTGACAAAAGCCAATCATGTAATACATTTTGACCGCTGGTGGAATCCGGCTGTTGAGAACCAGGCAACAGACAGAGCTTTTCGAATTGGACAGAAAAAGGATGTTATGGTACATAAGCTGGTTTGCCAGGGAACAATTGAAGAGAAAATTGATGCAATCATAAATTCTAAAAAAGAACTTGCGGAAAATGTAATTGGTTCCGGAAGTGAAAAATGGATTACAGATCTAGGAAATGAAGAACTGTTTTCCTTGTTGCGGCTGGAGGATTAATATCTGTTGGGTGACTGTTCAACAGGTATTATTTAGCGAGATTGTTTCAACAATCGACTTGTCGGTATATCAGTGGAAAGGAAGGATTATGAGGAAATACTGGGATGAAGCACAACAGTTCAGTCAGCCAAGTGAAGGTCTGCTAAAAAAGAATGCAGATGAAAGTATTAAGAAGCAACAGAAAAAAGGAAAAGAGCTGCATCCGATTTTTATAAAAGGCAGAGCAATTACGAAAACCTGGTGGGGAAATGCCTGGTGTGAAAATCTGGAAAAATATGCGGATTACGGTTCCCGATTGGATAGAGGAAAACGATATGTAAGGACCGGGACTGTTGTAGACCTTCAGATTAGAAAAGGAAAAATAGAGGCGAAAGTACAAGGAAGAAGGAAAACTCCATACAAGGTAGAAATAAGAATCAGTCCTCTGAATCAGGAGTATTGTCAGCAGATTATTGACAGGTGTAGTGAAAAAATCGAAAATATGGAAGAGTTGCTTTCCGGAAATTTTCCTATTGCAATGAAAGAGGTGTTTACCAGTGAAGGCGGTTTATTTCCAAAGCCCAGTGAGATCAGTTTTAATTGCAGTTGTCCGGATTGGGCTTTGATGTGTAAACATGTGGCGGCGGCCCTTTATGGCGTTGGAGTAAGATTGGATGAAAATCCTGCATTGTTTTTTGAACTGCGTGGAATTAATATGGAAAAATTTATTGATGTGGCAGTAGAAAACAGGGTAGAGTCCATGTTGGAAAATGCAAAGAAACCAAGTAAAAGAATTATGGATGACAGTGTTGATATCAATAGTTTATTTGGAGTGTTTTAAAGAAATGAAATACGATTTTACATCAATCATAGACAGACACAATATGGATGCCATTGCAGTGGATGGCCTGGGAAATGGAAAAATGAGTCCTGCAAAACCAAAAGATGGATTTGACATCATTCCAATGTGGGTAGCAGACATGAATTTTCCTACGGTACCGACAATTCCGGAGGCGATCATTGAACGTGCAAAACATCCTGCATATGGATATTTTGCACCGAGAGAAGAGATTTTATCAGAAGAACGGCATGCTTTGTTTGTAACCAGCAGGAAGCGGGAATCCTGTGGAATCGGAACAAGGCTTGCATCCACAGTTATCTGTACATCAGAAAACATCTGTCCGCGCTTTATGCCGGAAGAATTCGAACTTACGAGGTAGAAGATGATGGAAAGTATTATTATCGGGATTGCCGGAGGATCTGGATCCGGTAAATCTACATTTACAAACAGGATCAAAGATCGTTTCGGAGATAAAGTAGTGGTCATTTATCATGACAATTACTATCGCAGACAGGATGGGATTCCGTTTGAGAAACGTGTCAAAGTGAATTACGATCATCCGGATTCACTGGAGACAGATCTTCTGGTTGAACATCTGAAACAGCTCAAAGAGGGAAAGACGATTGAGTGTCCGGTGTATGATTACAGTCAGCACAACCGGTCTGACAAAGTGATCAAAATTGAGCCAAGACCGGTTATCCTGGTAGAGGGCATTCTGCTTCTGGCAGATCCGAGAATCCGTGATCTTCTTGATATTAAGGTATATGTTGAGGCAGATGCGGATGAAAGAATTCTTCGTCGTATTTCCAGAGATGTCGAAGAATGTGGAAGAGATTTGAACGGAATCATCGAACAGTATCTGACAACAGTTAAGCCGATGCATTATCTGTATGTACAGCCTACGAGAGCAAAGGCAGATATTGTGATCAACAGCGGAAAGAATGATGTGGCGTTTGATCTGTTCGTATCCAAGATCGAGCAGCTTCTTGAGGAACGGGGAGGAGTTTAAAACTCCCCGTTGTTTTTTATAAAATCTCTGTACCAGTAAGCGGAATCTTTCAGGATACGCTTCTGTGTCGGATATTCAACATAGATCAGACCAAATCTTTCGGAGTAGCCTTTTGCCCATTCGAAGTTATCCATCAGTGACCAGTGGAAATAACCTCGGATGTCGGTAGCTGTGGCTGCCTTTTTTAATTCTCCGAGATATCTTGCCAGAAAATCAATTCTGTTCGGATCATGTACTTTTCCATCCAGAGAAATAACATCGTGGCAGGACATTCCGTTTTCTGTGATGTAGATTGGTGTCTTATAACGTTCATACAGAAAACGCGGTCCCCAGTTCAGGCATTCCGGTGTTACCGGCCAGTCGATGGCTGTCTTTGGAAATCCCTCATATCGTCTGACATATTCTGGCTGTCCGTCTTTACCCATACGGATACACTGACCGTTATAGATATTTTGTCCGTAAATATCAATTGGCTGTGAGATCAGCTTCATATCTTCGTCGGTGATCTTCGGAAGATATCTTTCATATTTTATCAGTCCTTCTTCCGGATATTTTCCAAAAAATACAGGATCAGACCACCAGGAAACATTCCAGGTCCAGTTATTTGGATCATCCGGCAGAGAAAATAAGGTCTTTCTTGCAGCTTCAATATCCTGTTCACTTTCTGTTTCAGGATAACACATGGAAGCAGTCGGCGCATAGCCGATCGTCAGTTTCTGCTTTCCATATGCGCGCAGCATCTGTACAGCTCTGCCGTGGACTTTGAGAGCATTATGTGCCATTTCAAAAGTATCTCGAAGAGGTGCATGGACTCCAGGTGCATGTTCGCCTGTCAGAAATCCGAGTCCGACAAAACACTGTGGTTCATTTAATGTAAAGAAATTCTTGACACGGTCACTGAAGCGTTCTGCGACAAGTCTGGCATATGCACCAAACCATTCTATGATCTCAGGATTCATCCAGCCACCTCTTTTATATAATTCGTACGGAAGTTCCCAATGATACAGTGTCACATACGGTTCAATCCCGTTTTCAAGCAATTCATCGATCAGTGTATTATAGAAAGCAATTCCCTTTTCATTTACCTGTCCATAACCTTCAGGAAGAACACGGCTCCAGTTGATGGAGAAACGGTAAGCGCGAATACCCATTTCTTTCATCAGTTTCACATCTTCTCTGAAACGGTGGTAATGGTCGCAGGCAGTCTCGCCTGTATGGTGTTCAAAAATATGTCCAGCTTCTCTGGTAAAAATATCCCAGATATCTTCTCCTTTTCCGTCTTCATTTACAGCTCCTTCAATCTGATAAGAACTGGTTGCAGCGCCCCATACAAAATCAGATGGGAACGCGATTTTTTTGGCTTGATTCATATATGTCCTCTTTCTTTTGTAGTTTGTTTTCAAATAAAACTCAGACTTTAAAACTTGCATTAAATAATCCGCGCATGAATTCTACAAGTTCTTTCCAGAATCCATTTACATAGGCTTCCTGAAGCGGTGTATCGTATTCATCAAGAAAAATCAGAACTTTTTTTCCATAGTATCGACTCAGATAATCGGATAAGGAGCTGACTGCCAGAGCGGCCGTTGTATCGGACATTTCCAGTCTTACGGAATCAAAAAATTCAAGGTTCTGCGATGACATAAACGACTCATCACGAATGTAAGCATATTTTCCGTATAATCTTACCAGACTCTGTATGATTCCCTCTCTGACAGTCTGAAATGTATTTCCTTTAATGTTTGCAAAACTCATATATATCACAGGATAAGTGCCTTGCAGTTTATGGTATTCTTTATTTTCCCAAATAGACAAGCTCTCAAACAGATCGCTTCTGTTTTGATATGCAACAGAGAAAAAGCATTCCATCATACTCAGATTAAGGGTTTTTCCAAATCTGCGTGGACGTGTAACCAAAGTAACGGCATCTTTGTTTTCTCACCATTCCCTGATAAAATCAGTTTTATCTACAAGAAAGCAGTTATTTTCTCTAATGTATGCAAAATCCTGTGCTCCCAGAGACACTGTCTGAGCCATGAGTGATCACCTCCCGATGAATAATTTGGACAAGATACTATGTAAGTAATATTTAATTCAGTTTAACACGAAGGAAAAGGCAAAACAAGGGAGAAGTATAAATGTAGAAATGAATAATTTTTATGTGTTAAGAAGTATGAGCATATGTTATAATATATAAAAATAGATACGTGGAAAACAAGAAAAGGAGGGGATTGCATATGACTAATGAAAGAAGACTGAGTAGTATGGAGGCAAGCTTTAAAATGGAAGACATGCCGTTTGATTCAAGTTGTCGCAAACGAGTTCAAGATATTCTTAATAATACAACAACTGTATCTGACGCGATTAAAGAATTAAATAGAAAATATGGAGTATCTAAGAGATGAAAGATCAGGAATATGAGTATTCGTTTGATGACACGGAAGATGCTAAGTACTGTTATCCAGGGACTAATGTTTTGAAAAATAAATTGAACATTCAGGACCTGGATATTTTATATGAAGCAGAAAGAGATTATTCGTCAATCAGACAGGCTGAATTATACAAACAGGGTGTCACAGGTGATTTTTCCTTGAAACATTTATGTTCTATACACAAGCAGTTATTTCAAGATGTGTATATATGGGCTGGCGAAATTAGAACAGTTGATATTTCCAAGGGAACGATTTTTTGTCTGGTACAGTTTATTGAAGAACAATTTGTTTTTTTATACAGAAAGTTGAAAAAAGCAAATTTTCTCAAAGATATCACTGATAAAGAAGAAATGGCAATACAGTTAGCGTATTATCTGGGAGAAATCAACATGATTCATCCTTTCCGTAAATGGTAGAACACAAAGAATGTATATAGAGCAGTTATGCATGAATAATGGACGATTTGAGATGGATTTTAGCGGGATTTCAAAAGAAGAGATGATTGTTGCAAGTGTACAGTTGGCGAAGTGCAATAATAAATTACTGGAAAAGTTGATATATAAATGTCTTTTTGTTGTAGAGTAGTTAGGTAAATAAAAAAGCCTGCATACGCAGGCTCAGTCCACACACTGTGGGTCACGCTTAAGTGACGATTTGAATTAAATTCTTATTTGAACTTATGATGTAAAGTTAGTATGGTACTAAACTTGTTTTTAGTATAAAACGGGGCAACAGAAAAGTCAATTAAAATTTAAAGGTACAGGAAGGAGAATGTGCGTTATGGAGAGGGAATATTTCTTGGGTTTGGATGTGGGAACCGGATCACTTGGATGGGCGGTTACGAATGATCAATATGAAATATTGAAAGAACATGGAAAGTCCTTATGGGGTGTAAGGCTGTTTGAAAGTGCAAATACAGCAGAAGAACGACGCATGTTTAGAACAGCCAGAAGAAGATTGGATAGGCGAAACTGGAGAATTCAGATTCTGCAAGAACTTTTTGCAGAAGAAATTACAGCAGTAGATCCGGGATTTTATCTTCGAATGAAAGAAAGCAAATATTATCCGGAGGATAAGCGGGATATTAGTGGAAATTGTCCAGACTTGCCATATGCGTTATTTGTGGATAAAAATTTTACAGATAAGGATTATCATGTACAGTTTCCAACGATTTATCATTTAAGAAAACATCTGATGGAAACAAAGGAAACACCAGATATTCGATTAGTATATCTGGCAATTCATCATATGATGAAGCATAGAGGACACTTCCTTCTTTCTGGAGATATCAGCCAGATTAAAGAGTTCAAGGGAACATTCATGCAGATGGTTCAGAATTTAAAAGAAGAAGAACTGGAGTGGGGAATCGAGCCAGATGCAGAAGAATTGGGATGTATCGAAAAAATATTAAAGAACAGGGAGCTGACTAAAACCGCAAAAAAGACAGCTCTTATCAAGCAACTTAAGGCAAAGAGTACTTGCGAGAAGGCTATTTTAACATTGTTATCTGGTGGTACGGTAAAATTAAGCGACATTTTTGGAGTTGCTGAATTGAATGAAAGTGAGCGACTAAAGGTATCATTTTCAGATAGTGGATATGATGAGTACATTGGTTCTGTAGAATCTGTTTTGGGAGAGCAATATTATATTATAGAATCTGCAAAAGTAGTTTATGACTGGTCTGTATTGGTGGAAATTCTTGGAGATAGCAGTTCTATATCTGAGGCAAAAGTAAAAACATACGAAAAGCATAAGCAGGATCTGAAATATCTGAAAACAATTGTGCGTGAACATTTACCATCAGAAGTTTATAAGAAAGTTTTTGTTGAAACAAGTGATAAGCTGGATAATTATTGTGCATATATCGGGATGACAAAGAAGAATGGAAGGAAAGTTGATTTACAGAGTAAACAATGTGACAAGGATGCTTTTTATGATTTTTTGAAAAAGACTGTAATAAAAAATATAACAGATTCTACGGTGAAAGAATATCTTGAAAAAGAAATAGACCAGGGCAGCTTTTTACCGAAACAGGTAAACAAAGAAAATGGTGTTATTCCATATCAGATTCATCTGTATGAACTGAAGAAAATATTAAAGAATCTGGAAAACAAAATTCCGTTTATAAAAGAAAATCAGGAAAAAATTATTCAGTTGTTTGAATTTAAGATTCCCTATTATGTTGGACCATTAAATTATACGAATGGAAAAGAAGAAAAATTCACATGGGCAGTACGAAGAAGTAAAGAAAAAATTTATCCGTGGAATTTTGAGCAGATTGTTGATACGGAAGCGAGCGCAGAAAAGTTTATTCGCAGGATGACAAATAAATGTACATATCTGGTAGGAGAAGATGTGCTGCCAAAGGATTCATTGCTATATAGCAAATTTATGGTATTGAATGAATTAAATAATCTTCGATTAAACGGAGAAAAACTTTCTGTTGAACTGAAACAGCAACTTTATGAAGAAGTGTTTTGTAGGTATCGTAAAGTAACTGTTAAGAAGTTAAAAAAATATTTGAAATGTCAGGGAATCGCTGATGACAATACGGATATTTCAGGAATCGATGGGGATTTTAAGGCACAATTAACCTCCTATCATGATTTTAAAGAGAAATTGACAGGTGTGTCTTTAAGTCAGAAAGCAAAAGAAGAAATTATTTTAAACATTGTTTTATTTGGGGAAGATAAGAAACTTTTGAAACAAAGACTGAAGAAGCGATTTCCTGAATTGACAGAAGGGCAGTTGAAAGGAATTGGTACTTTATCATACAAGGGATGGGGACGCTTATCCGATACTTTTCTGGAAAAAATAACAGTACCTGCTCCAGAAACTGGTGAGATTTGGAATATCATTACGGCACTGTGGGAGACAAATGATAATCTGATGCAGCTTCTTAGCAGAAACTATGCTTTTGCAAATGAAATCGAAACTTTCAATGCAGGTAAGAAAACAGCGGAACTTTCTTATAAAACAGTAGAAGAACTGTATGTTTCACCAGCAGTTAAACGCCAAATCTGGCAGACAATCAAAGTAATAAAAGAGATAAAAAAAGTAATGAAAGCAGATCCACAAAGAGTTTTTGTGGAAATGGCAAGAGAAAAACAGGAAAGTAAGAGAACAGAGTCACGTAAGAAACAATTATTGGATCTGTATAAAGTCTGCAAAAAAGAAGAGCCTGAGTGGATTAATGAACTTTGTGGAGAATTGGAAAAGTCTCAGAATCATCAGTTGCGTAGTGATAAGTTATATTTGTATTATACGCAAAAAGGATGCTGCATGTATTCTGGTGAAAGAATTGCTTTGGAAGATTTGTGGGATAATCAGAAATATGATATTGATCATATTTATCCTCAGTCAAAAACAATGGATGACAGTTTGGACAATCGTGTTCTTGTTAAAAAGCAATTGAATTCAGATAAAACAGATATTTATCCGATTAAGAAAGAAATTCGTGATAAAAGGATGTCATTCTGGAAATCCTTACTTGAACAGGGACTTATAAGTAAAAAGAAATACGAACGCTTGACCAGATCAACGGAGCTGGAAGCGGATGAGCTGGCAGGCTTCATTGAAAGACAGTTGGTTGAAACAAGGCAGAGTACAAAGGCGGTAGCAGAGATTCTACAGCTTGTACTTCCACATACAGAGATTGTATATGTAAAGGCCGGAAACGTTTCAAGATTTCGACATGATTTTGATTTGATCAAGGTGCGTGAAATGAATGATCTTCACCATGCAAAAGATGCATATCTGAATGTTGTAGTTGGGAATGCATATTATGTGAAATTCACTCGCAATGCAGTGTGGTATGTAAAGGAGAATCCAGGTCGGTCTTATAATTTGAAGACGATGTTCACGTCAAAAGATAGGGATATTGTAAGAAATGGTGAAGTTGCATGGAAAGCAGGAAGTAATGGAACGATAGCAACTGTAAAGACGTTTATGGGAAGGAATAATATTCTTGTGACGCGAAAAGCGTATGAAGTTAAAGGCGGATTGTTTGATCAGCAGATTATGAAAAAAGGAAAAGGACAGGTTCCGATAAAGAAAAATGATGATCGACTTAGTAATATAGAAAAATATGGTGGATATAACAAGGCAACAGGTGCATATTTTATGTTAGTGAAATCTAAAGATAAAAAAGGAAAAGAAATTCGTACACTTGAATATATCCCATTGTATATGAAAAAACAGATAGAAAAAGACGAAAAAAATGCACTTGCATATTTGACAGAAATAAAAAGCCTTAAAGAGCCGGAAATTCTTATAAAAAAGATAAAGACAGATACATTATTTAGTGTAGATGGGTTTAAAATGTGGTTGTCTGGACGGACTGTTGATAGGTTGATTTTTAAAGGAGCAAATCAACTTATATTATTGCCACAGGATACTGTAATTTTGAAAAAAGTTATTAAATATGTAAACAGGAAAAAAGAAAATAAAGAAGTAGTTTTAAATCCAAAGGATGAATTGACAGAAGAAATGCTGATGAGGTTGTATGATGTTTTTGTTGACAAAATTCAGAATACGATATATGGAAAACGTCTACTGACTCAAGCACAGACTTTGATGGAAAAACGTGAAAGTTTTGAGAAGTTATGTGCAGAAGATAAATGTATTGTACTGAGTGAAATACTACATATGTTCCAGTGTCAGAGTACAGCTTCTAATCTGAAGCTGATAGGCGGACCAGGAAGTGCAGGTATTTTGGTCATGAACAGCAATATTACAAAATGTACGAAAATTTCTATTATTAATCAGTCGATTACAGGTATCTTCGAAAAAGAAATAAACCTGTTGACATTATGAGCTGGCGGGTGGTAGTGATTACAAAAAGAGCCAAGCTGGATCTGCAATTAGGTAAAATGGTAGTGCGAAGTGATGAAACAGTAAAAATTGTGTTGAGTGAAATTTCTACAATTCTTATTGAGTCAACAGCAGTTTCAATTACTACAAGCTTGATTGCAGAATTAGCAAAACGAAAGATTAAGGTTATTTTTTGTGATGAAAAGAGAAATCCAAGCTGTGAGCTAGTGAATTATTATGGAAGTCATGATACCAGTAATAAAGTGCGCAGACAGATTGCATGGAAGCAAAAAACGAAAGAAGCGGTCTGGACAGAAATAGTAACGGAAAAGATACGAAAACAAAAGGAACTGTTGGAAGCATCAGGAAAGGAAGAATCAAAATTACTGACATCTTATCTAAGAGAAATTACATGGAATGATGGAACAAATCGAGAGGGACATGCTGCAAAAGTCTATTTTAATGCTTTGTTTGGGGTGGATTTTACCAGAACAGAAGATAATTTTGTAAATGCTGCATTGAATTATGGATATTCTATCATTTTATCAGCTTTTACAAGAGAAGTTGTTGCAAATGGATATATTACACAGTTGGGACTTTTTCATGATAATATGTTCAATCAGTTTAATCTGGCATCGGATTTGATGGAACCATTTCGAATTCTTGTAGATTGGGAAGTAACAGAGATGAATCTAATACAGTTTGAGCATGAAGAGAAGATGCAGCTTGTAAATATATTGAACCAGGAAGTTCAGATAGATGGAAAGATTCAATATGTGAATAATGCAATCAAAATCTATTGTAAAAGTGTATTTGACGCGTTGGAGGAAGATGACAGTTCATTGATTCGATTTTACGGAATTGAGTTATAGATTTATGAGAGTATTGGTGTTTTTTGACCTTCCGGTTATTACGGAAGAAAACAGAAGAGAATATAGGAAATTCAGGAAGTTTCTGCTTAAAAATGGTTTTTTAATGCTTCAGGAATCTGTTTATTGCAAACTGGCATTAAATAGTACAGCAGTGAGAACGATTGTTGATAATGTCCACAAAAATAAACCGGAAGAAGGATTGGTTCAGCTATTGACTGTGACAGAAAAACAATATGCAAAAATGGATATTATAATTGGTGATATCAAGAGTGAGGTGTTGGACAGTGATGAAAGGCTGGTGATTTTGTGAGATTGGTACATTTTGAGTTATCAGGAGAGATTTTAAGTGATAAAGAGGGATTTACTGAATGGGTCATAGAATCACCAGATATTTTTTCTGAATATGTACTGGAATTAAGTGATCAAATCTCTGGCAGTGAAGGAAGATTTGTTTTGTCGGAAAAAGACAAAGAACTGGATTTTGGAAAAAAGGCAGACATCATATTTAATCCATTTGCTGTAGATGTAAATTCAAGGAAGATATTAAACAAATTATATTTCGAATTAGTTAATCTTTCAAATGGAGAACAGATGTATCTCAAAACAGTAGAATTGTTGAGATATTTACAGGAGTATATGTTGGATTTGGAACAATGTACGGAATATATTCTTGAATTTGATCAGGAAACGGATATTTCTGCGTTGTTGAAAGCTGTTAGTATTCGATATGAGACTAAAGATATGGATTTTCAGGAACGGCTGATTCAGTATATAAAAATTCTGACAGCTATGGTAGGAGTAAAAGTGTTCATATTTGTGAATCTCAGGAGTTATTTAACTGATTATCAGATGCAGGAAGTGATTAAAGAAATGAAGTATCAAGATGTTAAAGGTTTATTTATAGAAAGTCAACAAAGAGGTTGCATGGAAGGGGTGAAGCAGTATATTATAGATGTAGATAGATGTGAGATATATTAAAATCAAAACAATTGAGTACCCTGCTTTTTATGCAAGTGATGGCATTTCATTTTTGAATTTGAGGTTTGAGAATGATGTAAAAACGTATGGTACTCAAGCTTATTTCTGGAAATATCAGACGGCCAGATCGTTTGAGAATGATGTAAAAATGAATAATCTGCGCCAAAATGAGCCACCTGTCCGGTGAGAGTGAGCCACCATTCCGTTTTACCTTGAGCCAGCATTCCGGTCGCAATGAGCCACTTGCTTTATAATAGAATCATGCACAATCATTGTGTAAATCTATTATGAAGGAGGTCATCATTATGACCAATTACCGTGAAATCCTAAGATTATCAAGCTTGGGATTTAGTAACAGGAACATCGCATTGAGTGTTCCGTGTTCAAGAAATACCGTTGCAAAAGTCTTAAAGCGTGCGCAAGAATTAAAGATCTCTTGGCCGTTATCAGACAATCAAACGGATGAAGTTCTTGAAGGCTTGTTTTATCCCAAACAAGGCGATTGCACTCAAAAGCGTATGCCTGATTACGACTACATTCACAAAGAACTGCTCCGCAACGGAGTCAGTAAAAAGCTTTTGTGGACTGAATACTTGGAGGACTGCCGTGCTAACGGTGATGAACCGCTCATGTATTCACAGTTCTGCTATCACATCCAGCAGGATGAGCAGAAACGGCGTGCTACCATGCACATCAATCGCAAGCCCGGTGAGCAGGTTGAGGTTGACTGGGCAGGTGATCCTGCAACAATCATCGACCCTGATACCGGTGAAATTTTAAAAGCTTATATATTCGTAGGTGTAATGACTTACAGCCAGTATGCGTATGTTGAAGCTTTTCTGGATATGAAGCAGAAATCGTGGATTACTGCCCATGTCCATATGTACGAATTCTTTGGCGGCGTCGCCAGAATACTCGTACCGGATAATTGCAAGACTGCAGTTGTTCATAATGGTGGTTGGAAAGACCAGCAGATCAATGAAACCTATCAGGAAATGGCTGAACATTATGGTACAGCTATCATCCCTGCCCGTGTCAGGACACCAAAGGATAAGCCGAATGCTGAAGGAACGGTAGGAAATATCTCTACCTGGATAACAGCAGCACTCCGGAATGAGCAGTTCTTTTCTCTTGCCGAATTAAACCGTGCAATCAGGGAAAAGCTGGAACAATTCAACCGTAGACTCTTTCAAAAGAAAGAGGGCAGCCGGTTAGACTTATTCCTCGAAGATGAGCAACCACTGCTCGCGCCATTACCTGCTACCCGCTTTGAACTGAGCGACTGGAAGACAGCCACCGTCCAGTTCAATTATCACATATCTGTGGACGGAATGCTATACTCAGTCCCTTATGAATACATCAAAAAGAAAGTTGATGTAAGGGTAACAGATACCACCATTGAAATTTTTTACAACCATAACCGCATTGCTTCCCACTGTCGCCTTAAGGGACGCCTGGGGCAGTACAGCACCATCACGGAACACATGCCGGAAGACCACCAGAAATATCTGGAGTGGAATGGCGACCGCTTCCGTAAATGGGCTGAGCGGATTGGCATAAATACGTACACTGCGGTCAATGCGATACTGACCTCCAAACGTGTGGAACAACAGACTTATCGGAGCTGTATGGGACTTCTGAAACTTGCCGAGAAATACTCGGATGAGTTAGTAGAAGCGGCCTGTAAAAAGGCACTGTCCTATACCGCATCGCCAAGTTACAAGAGTATCAAAAACATTCTTGTAACCGGTTCTGTCAAACCGGAATCAGGTTCAACCGATTCCAGTACTACACACAAAGCTCACGGCATCACAAGAGGTGCCGATTACTATCGGAGGTAAAATCATATGACGAATCAGAGTACGATTGATAAATTAATTGAAATGCGTCTTACCACAATGGCAGATGCATTCCGTAACCAGCTAAACGATACTAAATTCAAGGAGGTTCCCTTTGAAGACCGCTTTGGTATGCTGGTAGATATCGAATACAGCAACCGCAAGAATAACCGCCAGAAGCGTCTTATCCGCAATGCCGGATTCGACCAGCCGGAAGCAAATATCATGGATATCAATTATACTTCCGGACGCAAGTTAAACAAGGATCTGATCAACAGACTTGCCACCTGCGAATATATATCTGAACACCGGAATCTTTTTATCACCGGTGCAACAGGCTGTGGAAAAACATACATGGCATGTGCATTTGGCATGGAAGCCTGTAAGCAGTATTACAACACCCGATATGTTCGTATGCCGGATTTACTTATGGATCTGGACATTGCCCGTTCAGAGGGCACCTACCGCAAAGTAATGGCTAAGTATACCAACCCGGTGCTTCTCATCTTGGATGAATGGATGCTTTTGAAACCGACTGATACAGAACAGAAAGATATCTTTGAACTCCTTCATCGGAGACGTAAGAAATCATCCACTATCTTCTGTTCACAGTATGTATTCGGAGAATGGTATGACCAGCTTGGTGGTGAGACAAGCCCTCTGGCAGATGCCATCATCGACCGTATCGCACATGACAGTTATCAGATCAACATCACAAGCATTGATGCAGAGCATGACAGATCCATGCGTGAAGTATATGGCTTAGATAAATCGCTACAAGAGTAACATGCTCATTAAAATGGCTCATTCCGTCTGGACAGGTGGCTCACGCCACACCGGACGGGCGGCTCTGCCGCACAAGAATATTCAGTAAAAACGTATGGTACTCAAGCTACAGCAGGAATGCAAAAGAAATTCTTGATTGTTTGAGAATGATGTAAAAACGTATGGTACTCAAGCAGTGTCACCTCTGGCAAGACGCTCGACTTCGTTTGAGAATGATGTAAAAACGTATGGTACTCAAGCTCGCTCCAATAAGGTGTTAAACTCTTCACGGTTTGAGAATGATGTAAAAACGTATGGTACTCAAGCCTGATGGTGACGAACAGGCCGGATACTTTAGTTTGAGAATGATGTAAAAACGTATGGTACTCAAGCGATATAAGCATCAAATGCTTTACCAGCTTTGTTTGAGAATGATGTAAATATGGTATATGAACTAGCAAACCCGAGGCATTAGCCTCGGGGCGTTTTACTTAGTATCGAATTAAATAATGTAAAGAACGTAATCGTAGTCACAGTTGCTGCAATGATATCGCTCACCGGTTCGGCGAGGAAAACAGCGAATACTTTATCTGTGAAGAAATGCGGCAGGATAAAGATCAACGGAATCAGCAGGATGATCTTACGGAGGCAGGCGAGTAATAAGCTGACTTTGGCCTGTCCAAGTGCCATAAAGCTCTGCTGGCAGCTGATCTGGAAACCAATGGAAAAGATGCCGGCCATATAAATACGAAGTGCCCATGCAGAATAGCTGACCAGTTCTTTATCACTGGTAAAAATTGTTGCAAAAGCCTGTGGTAGAAGCATGACTATAATCCAGAAGAGCAATGTGTAGGCGATGCAGGTACAGAACTGCGTGAAGAAAGCTTTCTTTACTCTTTTCGGTTTATCGGCACCATAATTGTAACTGATGATTGGCTGTCCACCCTGGCAGATTCCCTGAATCGGCATAGTGACCAGCTGACTGATACTGGTGATGATCGTCATAGCACCGACTGCCACGTCGCCACCATATCTGGAAAGACTGCTGGTGAAGCTGATTGACAGAAGACTTTCTGTTGACATCATGACAAAGGTAGAAATTCCAAGTGCAAGGCATGGGCCAAATACTTTTATATTCAGACTCATATTACATTTCTTAAGTCGCAGAATCGTTTTCTTTCCTGTCAGGAAATGCAGAATCCAGATGGCACCGACAGCCTGACTGAGAACAGTGGCCAGAGCGGCACCTCTCACGCCTATTCCAAATGCGAAAATAAAGATTGGATCAAGAATAATATTGATCACAGCTCCAATGACAGTGGTCAGCATACTGATCTTGGCAAATCCCTGTGTAGTAATGAAAGGGTTCATACCAAGTACGATCAGAACAAAAAAGCTTCCTAATATATAAATCCTTGCATAGGCAGTGGCATAGGATAAGGTAGCAC
>CAVBPN010000215.1:18882-31916 GCA_963597235.1 bacterium | reverse complement strand
GAGTTTCAGTAAAGTCGGGGCACTTATATAAAATCCGATGGTTAGTATAATTGCCAGACCGACTAATAAAGTAAAACAGTTTCCCACGATTTTTTCTGCAAGATCATTGTCTTTCTTTCCCATTGCGATAGCTGCTCTTGGTGCACCGCCGGATCCAACAAGCATGGCAAATGCATTCAAAAGCATCAGAATCGGCGTGAACAGTCCGACACCGGTCAGTGCAGCAGCTCCAATTCCCGGAATGTGTCCGATATAAATCCTGTCTACAATATTATAAAGTAAATTGATAACCTGGGCGACAACTGCGGGGATTGCAAGCTGCGCCAGAAGCTTTGGGATGCTCCCTGTCTCCATACGGTTTGTATTGCTTTGTTGATTCATGATGATCGTCTCCTGAAAATGATATAAAAATGATTATATACAAAAAATAAGTGACTTGCAATGGACAGTGAGACGACCATGAGAGGAGCAGCAGAAAATTACAACTTACTTCTCAAGCTCTTTGAATTTTCGTGCCGGCCGGTATACCATCAGTGCAATAAAGATCAATACAGCCGTAGTTGCAAGGCTTATCGGATACACAAGCATCAGAGTGGAGAAACTCTGATGGTGTGGGAATACGGTGAATACCCAGGCGAGTCTTGTTCCGCAGACACCAATGGTTGTCAGAATCGCGGGAACGAAGGAGATTCCGAAGCCTCGGAGGTAGCCGGACATCACTTCGTAGAGCATGCTGAAAGTATAGGCTGAAAAGATGATCAACAGCCTTGTATAGCCAATCTCAATAACCTGCGGGTCGCTGTTAAAGAGTGAGAGCAGGAACTTACCACTGGAAAGGATCAGCAGGATGGAGCAGGCAGAGGCAATCAGGTCTTCAATCAGAGAGTGTACAAAGACCTTTTTGCAGCGGCGGATCTGTCTGGCACCATAATTCTGACCGACAAAGGTGGTGCATGCCTGGCTGAAAGAGTTGAGCACATAATAAGCAAGAATCTCCAGATTGTAAGCGGTACTGGAAGCAGCGATAACAACGGTTCCAAGACTGTTGATCGCGGACTGGATCACCACATTTGCAATATTAAATACGGCACTCTGGATTCCGGCAGGAAGCCCAATCTGAAGGATCTTTAACAGACAGTTTTTGTTGATTCGAAGTTCACGAAGCTGTATGCGAATCCATTTGTCGGTGTGGGTAAGACGAACAAAAAGAATCAACGAACTGACAACATTGGAAAGAACTGTCGCAATTGCAACACCGTTTACGCTCATCTTAAAAACAATAACAAAGAGCAGGTTCAGAAGTACATTCAAAACACCTGCGAGAGCCAGAGCCTGCAGAGGAACCTTCGTGTCTCCGGTACTTCGGAAGATTGCGGCCTCGAAGTTATACAGGAAGATGACTGGCATTCCGAGCAGGTAAATACGGATATACAGAAGGGCATAAGGAAAAACGTCCACAGGAACATTCAGCAGAGTCAGGAATCTTCCAATAAACAATTCTCCAAACAGGGTGACAATCAGTCCGCCGATCAGAGCTGCAAGAACAGAAGTATGTACTGCCTGCGAAACAGCTTTTTTATCTTTGCGTCCGATGGCATTGGCAATGATGACATTGGTTCCGAGGGAAATTCCGATAAAAAGATTCAGGATGACTCCGATCACCGGGCTGTTGGCACCGACAGCAGCAATGGCAACCGTTCGGTCTGTACTTGCAAAGTTTCCGACGATTGCGAGATCCGATGCGTTAAAAAGCTGCTCCAGGATCCCGGTTGCGGCAACCGGAAGGGCATATTTTGGCAGCTTATTCCAGATCGGACCGTTCAGAAGATCCAGTTTTTTTGAAGGATTTTTGGTTTCCATAATGCTAAACACCTCATTAAAATAGAAATTGAAATAAAACATGAAATCATTTTTTATCAGCCTGTATTATACGTTCAAAATAAAGTAATATCAAATACCTATTAACTATGATAAAATATAGATAAAAAGCATTAACTGTTCACAGGTAGTATCCCGCGAGGTGTTTTGCCATGAATAATGGCAAAATCCCGAGACATACGGGGCAAAATCCCATCACCGTAGGTGATTTGGAATGGATTTTGACCAAGTTGCTGTGAACGGAGTGAACAGTAACAAAAAGCATGAAAAAAGGAGTAGCAGTCCTATGAAAGAATTACTCTACGGAGCAGCCTACTACGATGAATATATGCCATACGACCGTCTGGAAAAAGACGTTGCCATGATGAAAAAGGCCGGGATCAATACAGTCCGGATCGCAGAATCCACATGGAGTACCTGTGAGCCGCAGGAAGGTGTTTTTGATTTTTCTCACGTAATCCGTGTGATGGATGCGATGGAAGAGGCAGGAATCAATGTGCTTATCGGAACGCCGACTTATGCAGTGCCGACCTGGATGGTAAAGGCATATCCGGATGTTCTGGCAGAAACGGTCAAAGGCAGAGGCATTTATGGCGCGAGACAGATCATGGACATCACACATCCGGTCTATCGCTATCATGCGGAAAAGGTCATTCGTAAGCTGATGGAAGTTTCCGCACACCGTAAATGTGTGATCGGATTCCAGCTTGACAATGAGACGAAATATTATGGAACCGCAGGCAAAAATGTCCAGCTTGGTTTTGTGAAATATCTTCGCGAGAAATTCAATAATGATCTGGACACACTGAATCATGAATTCGGGCTGGATTACTGGAGCAACCGCATCAATGCCTGGGAGGATTTCCCGGATGTGCGTGGTACGATCAACGGAAGTCTTGGTGCGGAGTTTGAGAAATATCAGAGAAGTCTGGTAGAGGAATTCCTTGGCTGGCAGGCGGATATTGTTTCTGAATATAAGAGAGAGGACCAGTTTATCACTCACAATCTGGATTTTGAGTGGAGAGGATATTCTTATGGCGTGCAGTCGGACGTGAATCATTTCCAATGTGCGAAACATCTGACGATGGCTGGTGTGGATATCTATCATCCGACACAGGATCACTTGACCGGGGCGGAGATTGCATTTGGCGGAGACTTGATTCGCTGTCTTAAAAATGACAACTATCTGGTTCTGGAGACAGAAGCGCAGGGATATCCGGGCTGGACTCCGTATGACAGGCAGCTTCGCCTGCAGGCATACAGCCATCTGGCATCCGGTGCGCTTGGCGTGATGTACTGGCACTGGCATTCGATTCATAATTCTTTTGAAACTTATTGGAGAGGAATCTTAAGTCATGACATGGAAGAAAATGCCGTGTACCGTGAAGCCTGCGTGATTGGAAATGAGTTTCAGAAACTTTCTCCTGTTCTGGCAGGACTTAAGAAAAACAACAAAGTTGCGATCATGGTAAGCAACGAAGCTTTGACCGCGCTCAAATGGTTTGGAATTGAAGCTACGGCGGCAGGAAATGATGGGATCGGCTACAATGATGTTGTTCGCTGGATTTACGATGCGTTATATAAGGTAAATATTGAGTGCGACATCATCTGGGAAGAGAGCGAAAATATCGAGAAATACAAGGCAATCATCCTTCCGGCTATGTACGTTGCAGATGAAAAAATCCTTACTCACCTGAAAGATTACACAGCACAGGGCGGCACGCTGATTGCGACCTTCAAGACGGCGTTTTCCAACGAGAATGTAAAGGTATATTCTGACAGACAGCCACATATTTTAAGCGAAGTGTTCGGCATGTATTATCAGCAGTTTACGTTCCCGGAAAACGTTACTCTGACGGGATTCGAGGGCGGTGAACCGGCAGCAGAAACTTTTATGGAACTCCTGATTCCGGAGGGCGCAGAGATCATTTCGGCATACCAGCATCCAAACTGGAAGAAATATGCCGCGGTTACGCACCATTCCTATGAGAATGGCAATGCATGGTATATTGGCTGCATGTTTGAGGAAAGTTATCTGCAGCAGTTACTGCTGAAAATCCTGGATAAAGTCGGTGTAAATGCTGTAGCACCAGAGAAATTCCCGATGATCGTGCGTGAGGGAATCAATGAAAAGGGAGAAAAGATTCGCTTTTATCTGAATTATTCCTGGGAAGAACAGAGGATTCCTGTGCAGGAAAAATTCCATACGATTCTCGGACTGGCTGATGAAGACAAAAAAGAGATTCGTCTGGTTTCCTGGGACGTATGTATTGTAAAAATTGCTTAGGAAGAGGAGTATGTAAAACTCTGATACAAGGTAAAAAATAATATTGTGTTACATAGCAGAGGTTTTGTTTCATTTTGGGACAAACCCTCTTTTTTGTTGCATGACAGTAAAAAGACGAGAATGATATAATACTGACAAAAAGATTGTGAGGTAAACAAAATTATTTGAATAATTTGTACAAATGCATTGAGGTTTTTGAACATATATGTTAAAATCTGACTATGCGAAAGAGGAAAAATAAGAAAAAATTAGTAAAAATTATAAACGAAAAGGAGAAAAGTGTTGAAGCAATGGTCGGAGATCATGCGTAATGTAACAATGCTGTCACAGCTGGGGCTGTCATTTATCACACCGCTTCTTTTATGTCTGGCACTTTGCTGGTTTATTATTTCAAAGACCGGTGTGGGCAGCTGGATCTATATTCCGGGATTTTTCTTTGGGATGGGCGGGTCGGCAACTGTGGCATATAAGTTTTATCTTTCTGTTAATCGACAGGAAAAGAAAAAACATAAAAAAGATAAAATATATTTTAACAGACATTCATAAACATCAATGTGAAGGGCAGAATAATGGAAAGGAAGTAACTGTTTCGCAGGAAACTCAAATAATGCAGAACAGTTACTAAAGGAATGGAATTATGAGCAGTATACTGGATAATGTGCAGCCGGCGGTAAAGAAAGAAACAAAGAGGATCATAAAGATTACTGCAGCAGGTCTGATTCTGATGTGGATCCTTTTTGCAGTACTTCATTTTGCGATGCCGGATAAAGTGCCGTTAGACTATACCGTGTTTTTTGGAGGCATCGGAGGCGGAGCAATTGCGGTTCTGAATTTCTTTCTGATGGGGCTGGCAGTACAGAAAGCAGCGTCAGCATCAGATGAAGGAACTGCAAGAATGAAGCTCAAAGCCAGTTACTCACAGCGTTTTATGATGATGATCCTGTGGGTGATCGTGGCGATCGTAGCACCGTGCTTCCATTTTGTTGCGGGAATTGCTCCACTTTTATTTCCGGGAACGGGAATTAAATTAGTGGGGATATTTCATAATAAAAACCAGGAGGGGGAAAATCTGAAAAAGACGGGAGGTGAGTGAAGGTATGGAACTGGACATTAGTGGGGCAAGGATATTTTTTACTTTACCCATTGACCTGCCGGTTCTGGGACAGTTAAAGATCAGTGAGACTATGGTGGTGAGCTGGATTGTTATGATTCTGATCACAGGTTTATGTATCTGGCTGACACATGATCTTAAAGAAGAAAATATTTCAAAACGGCAGGCAGTAGCAGAGCTTCTGGTAGAGCAGGCGAATAAGTTTGTTATCGACAATATGGGCGAAAAATTCAGATACATGATCCCGTTTGTTGCAGCACTTTTTGCAACAAGTGTGGTATCGAACCTGATCAGCCTTGTCGGACTTCGGAGCCCGACATCAGATCTGTCTACTGAGGCAGCGTGGGCAGTTGTGGTATTTATCATGATCACCGCGCAGAAGATCAGGACCAGTGGTTTTGGCGGTTATCTGAAGGGATTTACACAGCCGATTCCGGTCATGACACCGTTTAATATTCTTTCCGAGCTGGCAACACCGGTAAGTATGGCATGCCGTCATTTCGGAAATATTCTTTCAGGTGTTGTTATCAATGGTCTGATCTATGGTGCACTGGCAGTGGCAAGTTCCGCATTACTGGGATTGATTCCGGGACTTGTAGGAGATGTATTGTCACAGATACCTATCCTTGATGTAGGTGTACCGGCTATTTTATCTGTATATTTTGACTGGTTCTCAGGAATTATGCAGGCATTTATTTTCTGTATGCTGACAGTTATGTACATCGCAAATGCAGCAGAAGAATAAGAGAATCGGGATGTTGTGGGGACATCCGGAGAAAAAGGGATAATTAATTTATTTACAGGAGGGTTTTACTATGGATTTTCAGTTATTAGCAAAAGGTATCGCATTAGCAGGTTGTGCAATTGGAGCAGGATGTGCACTGATCGCGGGTATCGGCCCTGGTATTGGTGAAGGTAACGCAGTAGCAAGTGCGCTGGAAGCAATCGGACGTCAGCCGGAATGCAAAGGGGATGTTACATCTACCATGCTTCTTGGTTGTGCTATCGCAGAGACAACCGGTATTTACGGTTTCGTAACCGGTCTGCTCCTTATTTTCGTAGCACCTGGCATGTTCATGAACTTCCTGGGATGATCGGAAACATAAAATAGGAGGTTACAAAAATATGCAGGTACAGGATTTAGTAGGAATTGTGCCGTGGAATTTTGTAGCGACGATTTGCAACCTTTTTATTCAGGTGTATCTCATTAAACGTTTTCTTTTCAAGCCGATCAACGAAATGCTGGACAAGCGTAAAGCCAAAGCTGACGCAGAGATCCAGGATGCAGTGAAGGCGAAAGAAGAAGCTCAGGCTATGAAGGCCGAGTACGAAAAGAATATGCAGGAAGCCAGGGACAAGGCAAATGACATTGTCAAGACCGCTCAGAAAACAGCGGCTGTCCAGAGTGAAGAAATGCTTAAGGAGGCTTCCAGTCAGGTAACTGCCATGAAGGAAAAGGCAGAGAAAGACATTGCACAGGAAAGACGTAAAGCTGTCAACGAGATCAAGGGTGAGATCGGAGGCATGGCTGTTGAGATCGCCGGTAAGGTAATCGAGCGCGAAATTAACGAAGAGGATCATACGAAACTGATTAATGATTTTATTGAGAATGTAGGTGAGGCATCATGACACAGGCTGCCAAAGTCTATGGCGGCAGTCTGTACGATCTTGCTGCCGAAGAAAAGCTCGATGGACAGATCATGGAGCAGATGAATGAAATCAGACAGATTTTTCGGGAGAATCTAGGATATCTGAAATTACTGGGAGAGCCGGCGATTCCACAGGAAGAGAGAATGAAACTTCTCGATGAAGCCTTCGGCGGACAGGCAGAGCCGTATCTTCTTAATTTTATTAAAATTTTATGTGAGAAGAAAATCTTAAGAGAGTTCTCTGGCTGCTGTGAGGAATTTACACGCAGATACAACGCTGACCATGGTATTGTAGAAGCAGTTGTTACCAGTGCAGTTAAGCTTAAAGATGAGCAGATGGAAGCTCTGCGAGCAAAACTGGAGAAGACAAGTGGCAAGAAGATCCATCTCACACAGAAAACAGACCCGACTGTTCTCGCAGGTCTCCGCGTGGAGATGGAAGGCATACAGCTTGACGGAACGGTACAGGGACGTATTTCAGATATTTCAAAGCGACTGGAAACTACCCAGTTGTAGTATCCCGCGAGTTGTTTAATAAAAATGAAAGCAAAAGCTATAAAATGTTAAAGGATGGAATGGACACATGCAATTAAAACCTGAGGAAATATCCAAAGTCATCCGAAGCCAGATAAAATATTACGAAAATGCGATCCAGCAGAATGAGACAGGAACGATCCTTATGGTCGGCGATGGAATTGCCCGTGCCAGCGGACTTGTAAACTGTATGGCGGGTGAACTGCTGGAATTTGAAGACGGAAATTTCGGAATGGCGCAGAACCTGGAAGAAAACAGTGTTTCTATTGTAATATTTGGCTCTGATGAAAATATTGGTGAAGGTCAGACCGTAAAGCGTACAGGCAAGGTTGTGTCTGTACCGGTAGGCGAAGCTATGATCGGACGAGTAGTCAATGCTCTGGGTCAGCCGATCGATGGCGTAGGCCCGATCGACACAAAAGAATTTCGCCCGGTAGAGACCAAAGCACCTGGAATCTGTGAGAGACGTTCTGTATATCAGCCTCTGCAGACTGGTATCAAGGCAATCGACTCTATGATTCCGATCGGCCGTGGACAGCGTGAGCTGATCATCGGTGATCGTCAGACCGGAAAGACAACAATCGCAACAGATACGATCATCAACCAGAAGGGCAAAGATGTTCTCTGTATCTATGTTGCAATCGGACAGAAACGTTCAACAGTAGCATCTCTGGTAGAGAACCTTACCAGAAACGGTGCCATGGATTATACCATCGTAGTAGCTGCAACGGCATCCGAATCAAGTCCGATGCAGTACATTGCACCGTATGCAGGCTGTGCAATGGGTGAATACTTTATGCACCAGGGAAAGGATGTGCTCATCATTTATGATGATCTGAGTAAGCATGCTGTTGCTTACCGTGCACTTTCCCTTCTGATTCGTCGTCCGCCTGGACGTGAAGCATATCCTGGAGATGTTTTTTATCTGCATTCCAGACTGCTTGAGCGTGCAGCAAAACTTGACGACGAGCATGGCGGCGGTTCTCTGACAGCACTGCCGATCATCGAGACACAGGCAGGTGACGTATCTGCCTATATTCCGACAAATGTAATTTCTATTACAGACGGACAGATTTTCCTGGAGACAGAGCTTTTCCACTCTGGTATCATGCCGGCAGTAAACCCTGGTATTTCCGTATCACGAGTTGGTGGAGATGCACAGATCAAAGCTATGAAGAAAGTAGCAGGTACTCTGAAACTGATCTACTCTCAGTATCGTGAGCTTCAGAGTTTTGCACAGTTTGGTTCAGATCTGGATGCAGATACCAAGGCCCGTCTGGAACAGGGTGCACGTATCGTGGAAGTTCTGAAACAGAGCCAGAATGCTCCGGTGCCGGTAGAAAAACAGGTAGCGATCCTGTATGCCGTAACCAAGGGCATTCTCGAAAAGGTTAAAGTGGAAGACGTAAGCAAATATGAGTCAGGACTGTACACCTATCTTGATGCAGATGCAGTCGGGCTTGAAGTGATGCAGCTTATCAGCAGCACAGGCAAACTTGAGCCGGAAACTGAAGAAAAACTGCGTCAGGTACTGGAAGCGTATACAGAGAATTTCCTGAATACAAGACCTGACAAATAAAGTGATTAGGAGGGTATGATCATATGGCTGGAAATATGAAAGCGGTAAAGCTGCGTATCAAAAGCGTACAGAGTACGATGCAGATTACCAAGGCCATGGAGCTTGTTGCATCCTCCAAACTGCGTAAGGCAAAGGAACGTGCAGAAACCTGCCGTCCTTACTTCACAGAGCTGCATGAGACACTGAAGGATATTGCCAGAGAAAACATTGATTTTTCTTCTGTATACGCCAGAGAGTCATCAAATCCGCGTTACTGCTATGTAGTGATTGCCGGTGACAGAGGTCTGGCTGGAGGATACAATGCCAATCTTTTCAAATGTCTGGAAACTGCGGCTGAAGGCAAGGATTATGTGGTTCTGCCGATAGGAAAAAAAGCAGTTGAGTATTTCAGACAGAGAGGCATTGAATGTCTGACAGATGAGTTTGCAGAGATCGCAGATATTTCTGTTGCAGACTGTTTTGAAATCGCAAATCTGCTTTGTGAAAAATTCCGCAAAGGAACATTCGGGCACATTGAATTATGTTATACCGTTTTTGCATCTATGCTTTCTCAGCAGCCTGAGGTATTTTCCATACTTCCGATGACTGACATCCGTGAAGAAAGCGGTGGAAAGGTAGATACCAGGAATCTCATCCTTTATGAGCCGAATGCAGAAATTGTATTTGATGCCGTTGTTCCGGAATATCTGGCGGGGCTGGTTTATGGTGGTGTATGTGAGAGTACAGCCAGTGAACTTGCAGCCAGAAGAATGGCTATGGACGCTGCGACAAGTAATGCAGAAGAGATGATCGATAAGCTGAATCTGTATTACAACAGGGCACGACAGGCCAGCATCACGCAGGAGATCACGGAGATTGTTGCAGGTGCGGAAGGGCTTTAAAATATCATAGGAGACTTAAAACATGAGTGAAAAACACATTGGCGAAGTAGTACAGGTCATCGGTCCGGTTCTGGATATCCGCTTTGCGCACGATGAACTCCCGGCTCTTCTCAATGCCATAGAAATAGAATCAAACGGCGCAAAGCTGACGGCCGAAGTAGCACAGCAGATTGGTGATGATGTCGTAAGGTGCATTGCCATGAACTCTACCGACGGTCTTGTCCGGGGTACAAAGGCAGTAGATACCGGAGGCCCGATCACAGTTCCGGTAGGAGATGCCTGCCTGGGACGAGTATTTAATCTTCTTGGAGATCCGGTAGATAACCAGCCGGCTCCGGAAGCACAGGAACGCTGGTCTATCCATCGTCCGGCTCCGTCTTATGAGGAGCAGATGCCGGCTACAGAAATCCTGGAGACAGGTATCAAGGTCGTTGACCTGATCTGCCCGTATGCAAAGGGTGGTAAGATTGGGCTGTTTGGTGGTGCTGGTGTAGGAAAAACAGTTCTGATCATGGAATTGATCCACAACGTAGCAACCGCTCACGGTGGACTGTCTGTGTTCACAGGCGTTGGAGAACGTACCCGTGAGGGTAATGACCTTTATAATGAAATGAAAGAAAGCGGAGTTATTGACAAGACCGCACTGGTCTATGGACAGATGAACGAGCCACCGGGAGCACGTATGCGTGTTGGTCTTTCCGGACTTACCATGGCAGAGTACTTCCGTGATGAGAAGAACCAGGACGTACTTCTCTTCATCGACAATATTTTCCGTTTCACCCAGGCTGGTTCAGAAGTATCCGCTCTTCTTGGACGTATGCCGTCCGCAGTAGGATATCAGCCGACTCTGGCAACTGAAATGGGTAACTTGCAGGAGCGAATCACTTCTACACGTAAGGGATCTATCACATCTGTACAGGCTGTATATGTGCCTGCCGATGATCTTACAGACCCTGCTCCGGCAACAACTTTCTCACATCTGGATGCTACGACCGTACTTTCACGTGAGATCTCCAGTCAGGGTATTTACCCGGCAGTAGATCCGCTGGATTCCACAAGCCGTATCCTTTCACCTGAGATCGTTGGCAAAGAGCATTATGAGATCGCAAGATCTGTACAGCGTGTGCTTCAGCGTTACAAAGAACTGCAGGATATCATCGCCATCATGGGCATGGATGAACTTTCTGAAGAAGATAAACGTACCGTAAGCCGTGCACGTAAAGTACAGAGATATCTGTCCCAGAGCTTCTCTGTAGCAGAACAGTTCACAGGTATGCCTGGTAAATATGTACCTCTCAAAGAAACCTTAAGAGGATTCAAGATGATCCTTGATGGCGAATGTGATGATATTCCGGAGAGCCATTTCCTGTTTGCCGGTACCATTGATGAAGTATTCGAAAAAGCTAAGAAGCAGTAAAGGAGGTGGCTTATGAGTACCTTCCCTTTACGGATCGGAACACCGGACGGACTGCTTTTTGAGGGCGATGTGGAGCGTGTGGTCTGCAGAAGTATCAGCGGCGATATCGCGATTCTTGCAAGACATTGCAATTTCTGTACTGCTCTCGGAATGGGTGAAGCCAGCGTCGTCATGGCAGATGGAAACAGACGGACTGCAGCCTGCATCGGCGGGATGCTTTCGGTCATGAACGGAACCTGCCGTCTTCTCGCAACCACCTGGGAGTGGAAAGAAGACATCGACGCGGAGCGTGCACAGGCAGCTAAGAAACGCGCCGAAGAAATGATCGCCAAAGGCGGTCTCACCGACCAGGAGTATAAGATGGCATCTGCAAAACTGCAGAGAGCACTGGTGCGTCTGAGTGTAAAAGAATAAAGGTAACTATTCAGCAGGTAGTATCCCGCGAGGTGATTTGGAATGCGTTTTGACTCGTAACTGTGAGGGTACTGAACAGTTACGAATAGAGTGGATTTACAGGGAGAGTTGCGGCTCTCCCTGTTTTCATGCATTTAACCAGACAAGGTCTGGTGTTTTTTTTACACATTTATAAAAAGTCTTAAAAAACACATTTTCATATTTCAGAGAGGTGTTGGCTCGTTTGATATAATAAATGATTCTGTCCGGCGGAGGTGAAGAAAGCCTGTGGACAGTGACATAATCAAGTACAGAAATGGATCTGGCAACAGAAGCCGGTGCAACTGCCCATGTGTTTTTCCAGGAGAGAAGATATTCCAGGAGTCCCATCTGATCCACGAAAGAATGATAACGGGAATCCGAACCAAACCAGTAATCATGCCAGGATTCAAATTCAGGACTCCAGGGCAGGAGGATTTCTTTGTCGGGTGCTAGTGTTTCGGGCGAGACAACATCAGGGTAGGAAGTGTTTTTGTTGCATAATAAGATCATTGGTTCCTGGAACAGAGGAATGGTTTCAATATTGGGATAATATCGGTCATCAGAGATCAGAGCGATATCAGTCATTTCTCTGGAAACATAATCATAAGCCTCAAAAGAATGGTAATTATGAAAGCAAACACGAATGTTTTCTGATTCCTGAGAAAGTTTCTGAAAGACATCTGGCAAAATATATTTACTGATGCTGTCAATTGCGGACAGATTCAAAATATCTGAAATGTCAAGCTGGTTGAGCGCCAGTGCATCTTTCCAGGCGTCACGCATACGACGAGCAACGGGAACAAACGCTTTTCCATGTGGAGTCAGATCTAGTTTTTTCTTGCCTTTTCCCCTTATAAATAATTTATAACCAAGTTCATTTTCCAGAGTCTGTATTCTACGACTGAGAGCAGACTGAGTGATATATAATCTTTCGGCAGCAGTAGAGATAGATCCGGATTTGATGATTTCAAAAAATGCAGTGATTTCAGATTGAGTCATGATAGTATTCCTTTTTAATTAAATATGAATTATAGTGCATATTTTACATGTTTAATATGCATTTTACAATAAAAAATCATCATTTAAACTGAAAATAAAATATTACAGGTAAACAGAACTAATAAAATCGGAGACAAAATGATGAAAACAAACGATCTGACACATGGAAATATAAAGAAAGAACTGATCGCACTGGCATTGCCGCTGATCCTGGGAAACATTCTGCAGCAGTTTTATAACACAATAGATTCTTTTATTATAGGC
>CAVBPN010000215.1:2419-18872 GCA_963597235.1 bacterium | reverse complement strand
CTGTTTATTTTTGTACTTAGCGGTGGCTGCAATGGATTTTCGGTAATATTTGCAGAATTATATGGACAAAAAAAGTGGGAATTACTGCGAAAAGAAAGCTTTATTTCGCTTATGCTTGGAGGCAGTTTTACAATTCTTCTGAGTGTGGGAAGTCTGCTTTGCTTAAATCAGCTTCTGCGGGCAATCCATACACCGGAAGAGGTATATATCTATGTGGTTCACTATCTATGGATCATATTTCTTGGATTACCGGTGACTTTTATTTATAACTGGTGTGCGGCTGTTTTAAGGGCAGCAGGAGATACCATAACGTCTTTATGGACGCTCATGCTTTCGATGCTGATCAATTTTGGACTGGATTATGTACTGGTTGTGCAGGTACATATGGACACAGAGGGAACGGCAATAGCAACTGTGACAGCACAGCTTTTTTCGGTAATAGCCTGTCTTATAGTTGTAAAGAAAAAATATCCGTTTATCTTTTTTGGAAGAAAAGAAATGATGATCGACAGATATCTCTTAAAGAGGAGTGCTAACTTTGGATTTGTATCTGCATTGCATCAGTCAAGTCTGTATATTGGAAAACTCCTGGTACAGGGGGTGGTAAATACCGGAGGAACAGATGTGATCTCTGCTTATACAGCAACTATGAGAATTGAAGGATTTGCTAACTCGTTCAGTGACAGTGGCGGAGCTGCAATATCTGTATTTACCGCGCAGAATAATGGAAGTGGAAATAAGAAAAGAGCCGGAAAGGGATTTAGGACAGGAGTGATCATGATGATGATAATGGCTGTGATTCTGGCAGTTATAATGATTCTGTTTACAGATGAGACAGTAAAAATCCTGATGGGTAATCCCTCTTCAGGAGTTCTGAAAAATGCCCGACAGTATATGGTTGTAATCTCTGTCTTTTATATTCTGTGTTTTACTGGAAGTTCCTTTGTTGGCTTTTACAGGGGAATCGGAATGGTGAAGGTTCCGGTGATCGGTACAGCTTTGCAGATAACAATAAGGGTAATTCTTTCCTGGCTTCTCATAGACAGATTTGGTCTTGAAGGCGTAGCTGCTGCTACAGGAATCGGGTGGCTGGCGATAGTAGTTTATCAGTGTGCGTTGTACAAAAATATCAGACGGGATTTCTGAATGAACAATTACCGTGAATGATGGCAGAAAATTTCTTTTGCGTTTTTCCGAATATGATTTTCGATATTATCGAATTCACAGAAGTGACATGCAGATATAATGAAATCATCAAAGAGATCTCTTATACAGGTAAAAATAAATAATGTATATCAGAAAATGAAGAAGCAGTTCCCACAAGGGAATGTGGAGGAGGAAAAACTATGTCATATGTAGATCGAGTTATAGCAGAAACAGAAGCCAAAAATGCATATCAGCCGGAATTCCTTCAGACCGTGAGAGAAGTTCTGAATTCCCTCAGACCAATTGTTGATGCAGATGACAAATATGAAAAAGCAGGTATTCTTGAGAGAATCGTGGAACCGGAAAAAGCAGTGACATTTCGTGTACCGTGGGTAGATGATCAGGGCAAAGTTCATGTGAACAGAGGATACCGCGTACAGTTTTCCAGCAGTATCGGACCATACAAAGGCGGACTCAGATTTCATCCGTCAGTGAACATCAGTATCATTAAATTTCTGGGATTTGAACAGATTTTCAAAAACTCTCTTACCGGCCTTCCAATTGGAGGTGGAAAAGGTGGATCTGATTTCGACCCGAAAGGAAAATCAGACAGAGAGATCATGGCATTCTGTCAGTCCTTTATGACAGAACTGTATCGTTACATTGGACCGGATACTGACTGTCCGGCAGGTGATATCGGAGTTGGCGGAAGAGAAATCGGATATCTTTACGGTCAGTATAAGCGTATTAAAGGTGCTTATGAAGCCGGTGCACTTTCTGGAAAAGGAATTCCGTATGGCGGTTCACTGGGAAGAACAGAAGCTACAGGATATGGAGCTGTTTACTTTACCGAAGAATATTTCAAAAAAATTGGAATGGATATCAAGGGCACTACCTTTGCAATCTCAGGTTTTGGCAATGTTTCGTGGGGCGTATGCAAAAAGATCGCAGAACTTGGTGGAAAAGTGATCACACTTTCCGGTCCTGACGGATATGTTTATGATCCGGATGGAATTACAGGCGAAAAGATAGACTACATGCTTGAAATGCGTGCATCCTGCAGAGATACAGTAAAAGATTATGCAGACAAATTCCATGTAGAGTATCACGCAGGTGAAAAACCATGGGGCAGAGTCAATGCAGACATTTATATGCCATGTGCTACACAGAACGATATACATAAAGAAGATGCACAGCGTATTCTGGATGAGGGTCACTGCAAACATCTTATTGAGGTTGCAAACATGCCGACAACACAGGATGCTGTTGATCTCCTTATGGAAAATGGTATCGCAGTGCTTCCGTCTAAAGCGGTAAATGCTGGTGGAGTAGCGGTATCAGCTCTGGAAATGGCACAGAATGCTTCCCATCTGTCATGGTCAAAAGAAGAAGTTGATGAGAGACTTCACGGAATTATGAACAATATCTTCCATAATATAGATGATGCCGCAGCAAAATATGGCTGCCCGGGCAATTACATCGCAGGAGCCAACCTGGCCGGCTTCCTTAAAGTTGCAGAAGCTATGCTGGATCAGGGGGTTTGCTGATAAATTTCCCTCTCTACAGAAAAAAGCCTTTAGCGGACAGCTAAGGGCTTTTTCTGTATAAAAAAAGGAGGAAACAGTTCATATGAATCGTCGGAAGAAAGAAAAGAGTTATATAGAACAATATGCACAGAAAGAAAAAAGGATTTCCTGTATAAAAGCAGCAGAAGAATTATCTGCGATACTGACAGATATATCCGGGGAAGAATATTCATCGGAGGAATGGCTGAAGAGGGTGTATCAGTACTGTGTCGCTGACTTTTTTCCACAAAATTTCAATACAGACGGCTGGAAAACAGAAATAAAAAAGGCCTGCGAATATTATCTTGATATTCTGACGCAGCTTCTGGAGCAGGAGCGAAATTACTGTTCGTTTGATCGATGTATGGATTTTCAATTACTCACAGAAGAAGAAAAGAAAAATTCTGCAATAAAGAAAGAATACCAGAAATTCTGTGAAGTGATAAAAGATACGAAACTGTATGAATTTATGCGGATTGCCAGAGAATGCACACCGTTTGATACACTGGGGCATATCGCAGGTGTGCATTTTGTGGCCATGCATATAGCAAGACAGATCCAAAAATATACATCAGTTCAAATTGATCTTGGACTGATTTCCGCAGCAGCCCTGATCCATGATGTTGGAAAATTTGGATGCAAACCAGAAGAGGCCCGTCGTGTTCCCTATCTGCATTATTATTATACACAGCAGTTTACAGATCGTTTTCATATAGAGGATATAGGGTATGTGGCGGCAAACCATTCTACATGGGATCTGGAATTGGAAAATCTGTCAGTTGAGAATTTGCTTTTGATCTATGCTGATTTTAGGGTAAAAAGCATTCGTGAGAATGGAAAAGAACAGATATGTTTCTGGTCGCTGGATGAGTCCTACAAGATCATTTTGTCTAAACTGGACAATGTAGATGAAAAAAAGGCAAAACGCTACGAAAAAGTTTTCATGAAACTTAAGGATTTTGAAATGTTTCTTGAGGAACTTGGAGTAAGTGTCGATCTGAATCATGATTTTGGGCATAAAGCAGTACTGAAAGAAACTGTATTTATGAATCAGAAAGAAATAGCCAATCGGTTCAGACATAAGGCAGTAAGCTCCAACCTTCTGGTCATGAATACATTTTCTGATGCACAGTTATTTACAAATCTACTGGAGGAGGCTAACAGTGAAAAGGACTGGAGAAACGTCAGATCTTATTTGAATGTACTTGAAGAGTATTCTGAATATTTGTCTTGCAGGCAAAAAGAAACAATACTCAAATTCCTGTATGAGATGCTGATGAATAAAGACGGAGACATCCGGCGGCAGGCAGCATCAATCATGGGAAAACTGATCGCACAGTATGAAGTAAGGTATCAAAAGGAAATTCCGAAAGGAGCAGCCGCTTTTTCACAGGAAAAAACAGATCTTATGATATGGGATTATGTTTTACATCTGATCCTTGTGACAGATCATAAAATAACCAATCAGCACAGAAGATGGATCGGCTATGCTCTTAAAACAGTTTTCCATACAATTATGGAAGAAATAAGCGCGGATAAGAGAGAAAAATTTCTGGATGTTTTATTGAAATTTTACAGTGCACAGCAATGGGATGATCTTGCAACATTTGTTCTGACAGATTGTGCATATGATATACCTGTTGATGAATGCACGGACCAGCAAAAAAAAATACTGGAACAGTTTATGACACGTATTTATAAAGATTCAACCTATGAATGCAAGATCGCGGTATTGCGTTTCAGGAAACGCTGGTACGGAAAAACAGAAGAAAGAGAGGATTTTTTTGTTGATACAGAAAACCTCATCCGTCTGTTTCAGGAAAATCAGAAAATAGAAATTCCGTGGATTAAGAAACTGGTAAATATGGAAATTCTCAATGATTATTTCAGAAACAACAAAAAAGAAGACTGCTTTCAGCTGGCAGCACATCTGGTCAATATACTTCAAAACAGTGACAGAATAGTGATCCGACGTCAGGCAGGACAGTATCTGACAGAACTTATGGAAGATCTCACAGATGCCCAGAGATATGAAATTGCAGCAGAACTGACCAAAGGGCTGGAAATTGGACAGTATTCGGCAGGACGATATATTCCGGAATATCTGGGACAGATATTTTACACACTGGACAGAGACGCACAGGAAGAAATGATCGGAAAACTGAGGGAAATGATCGATGGGAAAAATCATAAAATTGCGATCATGGCACTGGAAACCGTAGGAAAAGCTACACAGTTCATATATTCTCTGTCCAAAGAAGAGATATCCGGAGAGAGTATCAACAGAAGAAAAACGCAGCTGGAAGGACTTTTGCTGAGAGGAATGGCACATTATCTGGCTGAAATCCGTCAGGAGGCATTCTATATCATCGGACACAGTATCTTTGGAAGCAGGGAATTGCTGCTGGAAGAAAAAGCAGAATATTTTGTTTCAATGGGAAAGAAAATCCTCTCGTTAATGAAAAAAGAGAGTGGTGTTTTTCAGCTGTATAATAATGCGGCAGCATTGAATCATATTTACCGTTTCCTTCTGGACTACAGCATTCGATATGGAGCGTTCCCGGAAAAAAATATAAAAAGAGCAGCCTTTTTTCCTGGCACGTTTGATCCGTTTTCCAGAGGACATAAAGCAGTTGTAGAAGAGATCATGATATATGACATGGAAGTTTATCTGGCAGTGGATGAATTTTCCTGGTCAAAGAAAACGCAGCCGTATAAGATCAGACGTCGGATTGTTGAAATGTCTGTGGCAGACTTAAAAAATGTTTATCTGTTTCCAGGAGATATTCCGGTCAATATAGCGAATTCCAAAAGTCTAAAACTCCTGAAGGAAACCGTGCAGGCACAGGAATTATTTATTGTAGTTGGCAGTGATGTGGTAATTAATGCGTCAGCTTATAAAAAGAAACCGCAACAGGATTCTGTACATCAGTTTGCACATATTGTTCTCCAGAGAGACAGTAAAAAGACAGAAGACAGGAAAAAAATAGAAGAAAGAATTTCAGGAAATATACTGTGGCTCGATATAAGAGAAAAAGGAGAGAATATCAGTTCTACCAGAATCAGAGAGAATATTGATAAGAACCGTGATATATCAAATCTCGTAGAACATAATGTGCAAAATTACATATATGCGAATGGTCTGTATGTAAGAGAGCCAATGTATCGTCAGATGACAGGAAGCAGAGCTGTAAAAACAACTGTTTTTGAACGGATACCAGAAGAACTGAGAGAAGAACTTCACTGGGGACTGCTGAATGGATATAAGGAGATTCCGGAGAATGAATCAGCAGTTATCATCCGAAACGAACGGGCTTATGAGCGTATTGAAGGTGTCATATTGTATCATCAGATATATGTGAGCGAATTATATAAAGAATGCGGAAATGAAAGTGCGGCAACCTGGTTTCGAAAGCATATTTCAGGCAGGATCTGTGTCCTTTCACAGATGAGCTGCCGAACCGACAATGGTTATGAAGACAACCGTCAGGCAGTCTTTATGGAGACTATGGCAGATTTTATCAGCAAAGAGGTTTCTTATGTTCTTTGCAGAGGAACTGAAGAAAACAGTGAGTTTTTGGAGAGACAGGGATTTCGAAAAGTCATAGATGACTGGTATCTGGTGGATGTAAGGAGACCATTATTATTTTTTGCAGATATGCCGCTGGCAATGAAGCATCCATTTGCAGAAAATGAGGAGATCTGCAATAAAGTGATGAAATGTCGCAAAAAGCTTCAGCATGCACTTACAGGACTGTATCCGGGACAATTGGTACTGGCAATGGATTCTTATATCATAAATTATAAGCTTGTATCCAGAATAGCCAGTGAAAATAAGAGATCCATGTTTCAGATGCAGCAGGCGGACTGGGGCGAAAAAATGTGTGTTCCTTTCGGAAAGATAATGAAAGGCGTACAGGTACCAAATACAGTAACGAAGGAACTGAATACTGAAAAAATATACAGCAGTGATATGAGTCAGTTTGTAATAAAAGAATATCCGGATTATGCAGATCTGGAAGTACAGCTTCGAACGATCAAAGCTTTTGAACGGCCGGTCCTTCTTGTGGATAATCTTTTTCACAAAAGCTATCGTATGGACTTTATTGCACCATATCTTAAGAAAGAGGAAGTCCCGATAGATAAAATCCTGGTAAGTGTAATGACTGGAATCGGAAAAGATACTGCAGAGATCAGAGGATGGGATGTGGAATGTCTGTATTTTGTACCAAACATGAGAACCTGGTTTTTTGAGTCGGACTTCTATCCATTCATCGGTGGGGACAGCATAGAGAAAGAAAAACTGGATGTATCAATGTTGCCGTCCGTGAACCCGATACTTCCATATCAGATTCCGGCTTTTCTAAAGGGGATAAAAGCTGCATCCTTTTATGAAGTTTCAAAGGTATGTCTTGAAAATGCACTGGAAATTTTGAGTGCTCTGGAAAAAGAATATCAGAAATTGTTTGGCAGAAAGCTTTCACTGGAGCGTTTGGGAGAAGTGCTTGTACAGTCAAGATATCCGGATTTGAGTACAGGAGTTCCGTACAAAATGAATGAAGCTCCGTCCGTGTATCTTAAATATGAACTGGAGCGACTGGAAAGAATGTATGCATTTTCCTTATATGGCAGAGAAGAGGAGGAATAGAGATATGTGTCAGTATACGATTTTGAATCTTTTGGGCAGCAAAGAGCAAAGAAAGACAGAATGGCTCTGGAAGAGAAAAAAGACAGTCCGTGTACATATAGCGGGACTGGGAGATGTGGGTGGAACAGTCCTGACCGGTTTGTTTCTTAAAGGTGGAGAATGTATTGATACAATCGGAATTTATGATTTGAACAGGAATCTGTGTGCCAGATGGGAAATGGAACTGAATCAGACAGCGGTTCCATTTCAGGAATATACACATCCTGTCGTATACGCTTTGGAAGAAAAGGAACTGTTTGCATGCGATGTATTTGTTTTCTGTATAGCCAGGAATGTGCCGGCAGTGGGAAAAGAGGATACAGATGTCCGGATGGCTCAGTTCAGAGGAAATGCGGCAATTATGGAAATATACGCAAAAGCTGCCGCAGACTGCCATTACAGAGGACTTTTTCTGGTAGTTTCTGATCCGGTGGATCTTCTGTGCAAATCTGCATTACTGGCATCAGCGGATGGAAAATATCCGTTATTTCCGGAACAGATACAGGGATGCGGCCTTGGAGTGATGAATGGAAGAGCAATTTACTATGCAAAAAAATATCCTGAATTTGCAATTTATCTGAAAGAGGGAAGAGTATATGGACCTCATGGAAAACAACTGGTTGTAGCAGACAGCATTGTTCCGGAAAATTATGATGATGTGAACTCGCGAAGACTGACAGATCTGGTTGTAAATGCAAATCTGGAAATGAGAAAACTGGGTTACAAACCGTATATTGCACCTGCACTTTCATCGGCTGTTTATACAATACTCCTGATCATACAGGGAGAATGGAATTACAGTGCCTGTTATCTGGACGGAGTTTATTTTGGAGCGAAGAACAGGAGAACAGGCAGCGGAACAGAGTGGGAGAGCACAACACTGCCAGAAGCTTTATATGAACGTATTAAGAATGCATATGAAAGTTTAAAGGTAATCTTATGAAATTGCTTATCATAAAACCAGAAAATAAGAAAAGGAATGAAGCGGGACGCCTGTACGAGGTACTCCAGTATGCGATAGAAACGTACCGAGAGACAAAGTGTCTGGCGGTGAGTTATATTGAGACAGCAGCAGCACTGAGGGAGGCAATTACAGCGGGGAAACTGATTAACCGAAGAATACTTTTTGCTGTTACGCTTGGAGATTCCGGAGTCAACCTTGAATATTACGCTATGTTGAAGGAAATGAGAACGGCAAAAGACTGTTTCCAGGGCAGCAGGGCAGCGGTAGTGATTGATGGTGATAACGAATATTATACGAAGTCTGTGGCGAGAGAACTGATCCTGACGGCGAATATTCATGGGTGTAATTTTGTCGGAAGTCCCCTGGTAGAGGGAACCGGATCTTTAAAAAATTTTGAAGTAAAGGCTTCAAATATGAAAAAGAATACCTTTGAGGCATACAAAGAATTTACATATCGACTTATTGAGATGCTGGATAAAGGTGTCTTTCCCCGTAATGAACAGCCGCAGATATTGTGTGTTCATGCAAGTAACAGAAAAACATCAAACACCCTCGGGCTGTGGGGGCTTGTAAGAAAGAAGCTTGAAGATAAATGCAGGATACAGGAAGTTTCTCTGGCAGAAGAAAATATCCAGGATTGCGCCGGATGCAGTTATTCTTTATGCAGGAAATACGGAAATCAGAATGAATGTTATTATGAAGATGCGGTTGTGAAAAAAATCTATCCAGCTCTGAGAGAGTGTAATGCACTGATGCTCTTATGTCCAAATTATAATGATGCACTGGGGGCAGAATTGACCGCTTTTATAAACAGGCTCACAGCTCTTTACAGAACGAAGCCATTTGATGATAAGTATCTGTATGCAATTATTGTATCTGGCTACAGTGGTGGGGACATTGTGGCAGAACAGCTTGTGGATGGGCTTAACATGAACAAAGCGTTTATCCTGCCGGGGAGATTTGCCCTGACAGCAACAGCAAATGCTCCCGGCAGTGTGTTTGAGATTCCAGAGATAGAGAAAAGAGTCGATAAGTATGCAGCAGGTATGCTTGAGACATTATGTCAGTAACTGTATTCACCTGCAAATTTCAGGAAAGCTTCTGTGGCAGCAGTTTTCCAGCGGTCTTTGAGAGTCAGCATCCGTCCGTTGATCAGCATCTGTTCGCCCTTCCAGTTCAGGGAAACCAGTTTATGAGCCTGGATCTCTTCTTCTGTCATGCTGCGGGGAAGAACAGAAATACCGCGGTTTTTTATGACACATTTTTTGATAAGGGAGCCGCTTTCAATCTGAAGACTGTCATGGATCTTCATTTGTTCTTTCTGGATCAGGTCCTGAAATGCATCATAATAACAGCAGTCTTCGTGCTGATAAAGAAAAGTTTCATATTTCAGGTCAGAAGGACAGACCTCGGGTCTGTCTGCAAGCCGGTGGGAAGGTGACACACAGAAAAGCAGTTCTTCCTGAAAAAGCAGAGTTTCCCGCAGTCCAGGATAATTTCGATTGGCACAGTCATAAAGAAAGACAACATCAAATTCGTTATTCAGAAGTCTCAGCGGAAGTGAGGCACTGTTGCCGGATTTGATGATCAGGTTAATATTGGGATTACGACTCAGAAAATCAGTGAAAACAGGTTCCAGCCGGTATGCTGCCATGGATTCAACAGCACCGATCGTAATAGTTCCTTTCAGTGCCTGAGTGTTGTCAACAGCATCTTTTGCCATCTGGATGCTGTCAAGAATATTTCGTGCATAAGGCAGAAACTGTTCTCCCTGCTTGGTCAGTATTGCCTTGCGGCCTACGGTCTCAATCAGCTTTACACCCAGCTCACGTTCCAGTTGAGCGATGTGCTCGGTGAGTGTAGAAGGCGCATAGTTTAATTTCATGGAGGTTTTTAAATAAGATTTTTCCTTTGCAAATGTAACAAATGTAATAAGATTCCGCGTATCCATAGTGTACTCCTTATCAGATATTCTGTTTTGTAATGTCAGAAGACAGAGTGATTATGATTAATTATAAGTGATTATACAAAATGTCGACAATATGATAACTGATTATAGTTTGTTTGTGAAAAACTGTCAAGAAAATAAACAAAAAGCAGGAAAAACAAACGTTAAAAATGTGACAAAAGATGATGCGAAAAATAAAAAAAGCATACATATTGACAAATGGATAAAAATAATATACAATAAAAATATAAATTGTCGACAATAAAAAGCGAAGGGAGCGAACAATATGGAAATATCATTAAACATGTTTCTGACAACAGCGATTGCCGTAGTAGTATATTACATGGGTATGGCGATCAAAAACAGGGTAGCGTTTTTACAGAAATATTGTATTCCGGCACCGGTAGTAGGTGGAATTCTTTTTGCGGTTGGAATACTGATCCTTCATGAGACGGGGTTGCTTGTTGTACATATGGACACCACCTTACAGCAGGCGTTTATGCTCGTGTTCTTCTGCAGTATTGGTTTTAATGCCCGAATGAAGGTTCTGAAAAAAGGCGGTATTCAGCTGGTATTCATTGTAATTCTGATAGCAATTCTCTGTACGATCCAGAATTTTATGAGTGCAGGTATTGTTTCTGCTATGGGCCAGCATCCACTGCTCGGTGTTGCAATCGGTTCCGTGCCGATGGTCGGCGGTCATGGTACTGCGGCAGCATTTGGACCACTCATTGAAGAGATGGGAGTAGGTTCAGCAGCAACTGCTTCATATGCAGCGGCAACATATGGACTGATTGCAGGCTGTGTGATCGGTGGACCTATTGCACGTGCAAGGATTATGCAGCTTAAGAAGAAAGAAATTGGTGCTGCAATCACCGGAGAAGAAGAATCCTTTATCAATGAGAAACCGAAGAATCTGCTCAGTGGAGAGAAGATCATGCTGGCTGTAGGACTTCTGCTTCTGTGTGTGGGCTTTGGAACAATTATATCCGATATTATCGGTAAACTGATGACATTTTCAGCCGCTGTAGGTTCACTGCTTGCAGGCTGTATCCTCAGAAATGTCTGTGATGCAAAAAATATTGAGCTCCCGGACGAAGAAATCGAGATCACAGGTGATGTATCTCTGAGCGTTTTCCTTTCAATGGCTATGATGAGCATGGAATTGTGGCTTCTTGCTGATCTGGCTCTTCCGATGATCATTACCCTTCTGGCAGAGACAGTAGTAACAGGACTGTTTGCTTACACAGTGGTATTCTGGGTTATGGGACGTGATTATGATGCGGCAGTTATGGCAGCAGGAGCCTGCGGATTTGGACTTGGTGCAACTCCGAATGCTATTGCAAATATGAATGCAGTAACCAGTAAATTTGGACCGGCAGCACGAGCTTTCCTTGTTATTCCGATAGCAGGAAGTATGTTTGCGGATGTGGTCAATTCAACGATAATTACGCTTTTTATGAATTTATTCGGATAAGTTTACAACAGTGATAACTGATAGGATGCAGTAACCTGTAAAAAGGAAATTATCAGGAATGGAGGAATATAAACATGGTTTCAGACAGGATTTTAAATATGACACCTTCTGCTACAAGTACATTGGGTGGAAAAATCTCAGAAATGAAGAATGCAGGAATTGATATTGCAGCGTTTAACCTCGGAGAACCGGATTTTCCGACTCCAGAGAAGATTGCCAAAGCATGTACTGAAGCGATGGAGGCTGGAAAAACTAAGTACATTGCAATCGGTGGTCTGCTTCAGCTGCGTCAGGCTATAGCAGAAAAATTCAAAACAGACAATGGGCTGGAATATACACCAGATCAGATCTGCGTATCCACCGGTGCAAAACAGGCTGTTTTTAATGGTATCATGGCTGTGTGTAATCCGGGAGATGAAGTTATTATCCCGACTCCATGCTGGGTAAGTTATGTAGAAATGGTGAAACTTGCGGGAGCGGTACCGGTTCTGGTTCCGACAGACGCAGAATTTCATCTGATTACAGAGGAAATTGAAAAGGCCATTACGGATAAGACCAAACTTATTATCATAAACACTCCAAACAATCCTACAGGAGCAGTTTATTCAGAGGAATCTCTGAAAAAACTTGCAGATATTGTGGTTAAGAATGAACTTTATATCATTGCTGACGAGGTTTATGAGAAACTGGTTTACAATAGTGTAAAACATGTAAGTATTGCCGGACTGTCAAAAGAAATTTATAACAGAACAATTGTTGTAAACGGATTTTCCAAGGCATATTCCATGACCGGATGGAGAGTTGGATATGCGGCAGGTCCAAAGGATATCATTAAGGGAATGACCTCTCTTCAGGGACATGTGACAACCAGCTCCACAACCTTCATTCAGTGGGCTTGTATCACAGCTCTTGAGGACTGTGCAGATGAAATTGAAGAAATGCGCCAGGAATTCCTGAGAAGAAGGGATTACATGTATGAGCGACTGAACCAGATTCCTGGAATGCAGTGTCCGAAACCTGAAGGTGCTTTTTACCTTATGCCGGATGTTACATACTATTTTGGTAAAAAATATGGAAAATGGACAATCAATAATGCAGGGGATCTGTGCAATTATCTGCTCGAAGAGGCAAGAGTTGCAATTGTTCCCGGAAATGCATTTGAAGCGCCAAAAACCGTACGTTTTGCATATTCAGTTTCTGTAGAGACAATTGCAGCAGGCATGGACCGGATGGAAGAAGCTCTGAAAAAACTGAACTGATCTTTTAGATAAATAAAGTTATACGCACCCCTTGAACTTCTCTGACTCAATATGAGCAGAGGAGTTCTTTTTTGTACATATTATACAAAAAATGCGTATGATATTTCCGAAAATTAACGAAAAAAATATAATAGATTGACAAAGAAAGGAAATAGCAATATTATAAGGATACGAGGTGTCGACAATTAAAATACAATAAAACGACATGGATAAAATGGAGGAAATGACATGAATAATTACATGTATTTGGTTCCTGTTGCGGCAGTGATAGCACTTTTATTTGCTGCATATCTGGCAGCAAAAGTAAGCAAACAGGACGAAGGAACCGAAAGAATGAAGGAGATTGCAGGAGCAATCGCAGAAGGCGCTCGCGCTTTCTTAACTGCTGAGTACAAAATCCTTGTTATTTTTGTACTTGTACTTTTTGTACTGATCGGAGTTGGTATCGGAAGCTGGGTAACAGCTGTATGCTTCGTGATCGGTGCACTTTTTTCCACTATCGCAGGATACTGCGGTATGGCCGTAGCCACAAAAGCTAATGTAAGAACAGCTAACGCTGCAAGACAGAGCGGAATGAACAAGGCTTTATCTGTTGCATTTTCCGGCGGTGCCGTCATGGGTATGTGTGTTGCCGGTCTTGGCGCATTAGGTGTAAGCGTTGTCTATATCGTCACAAAAAATGTAGATGTTTTGTCAGGATTCAGCCTTGGCGCATCTTCTATCGCGCTTTTTGCCCGTGTCGGAGGTGGTATCTATACAAAAGCAGCCGATGTCGGAGCTGACCTTGTCGGTAAAGTCGAGGCCGGTATCCCGGAAGATGACCCGCGTAATCCTGCCGTTATCGCTGATAACGTTGGTGATAATGTCGGTGACGTTGCCGGAATGGGTGCTGACCTTTTTGAGTCTTATGTAGGATCTCTTGTTTCTGCACTGACTCTTGGAACAACTGTTGCTGCTGTATCCGGTGTTCTTTATCCGCTGGCTATCGCAGGATGCGGTCTGATCGCATCTATCATCGGTACTTTCTTTGTAAAAGGTGATGAGAACTCCAACCCGCAGAAAGCCCTCACAAGAGGAAGCTATGTATCTGCTGCGATTGTTATCATCGTATCTCTGGTCCTGAGCAAAGTTCTGTTCGGAGAGATGCATGCAGCGATCGCTGTTATCGCAGGTCTGGTTGTCGGTGTCATCATCGGAAGCATCACAGAGTACTACACTTCAGCAGATTACAAACCGGTACAGGGGATCGGTGAGCAGTCTGAAACAGGTGCTGCAACTACGATCATCAGTGGTATCGCTGTTGGTATGAAATCCACAGCTATCCCGCTTCTCCTGATCTGTGTCGGTATCTTTATCGCATACAGAGTAGACGGATTATACGGTATCGCACTTGCTGCTGTCGGAATGCTTTCCACAACAGGGATCACTGTTGCAGTCGATGCATACGGTCCGATCGCAGATAATGCCGGCGGTATCGCAGAGATGTCCGGTCTTGACGAGTCTGTCCGTGACATCACAGACAAACTTGATTCCGTTGGAAACACAACTGCTGCTATGGGAAAAGGATTCGCGATCGGTTCCGCAGCTCTTACAGCTCTGGCACTGTTCGTATCCTATGCAAACGCAGTAAAACTTGATTCCATCAATATCCTTGATTACCGCGTGATCATCGGAATCTTCATCGGTGGTATGCTGACATTCCTTTTCTCAGCATTTACTATGGAGTCCGTTTCCAAGGCCGCTTACAAGATGATCGAAGAAGTAAGACGTCAGTTCCGTGAAAAACCAGGCATCATGAAAGGTATCGAAAAACCTGATTACAAATCCTGCGTATCCATTTCCACAACTGCCGCTCTCCATGAGATGATGCTTCCGGGTATCATGGCTGTTGTTGTTCCGGTTATCGTAGGTGTTGTTCTCGGTGTGGAAGCTCTCGGCGGTCTGCTTTCCGGTGCACTTGTTACAGGTGTACTGATGGCGATCTTCATGTCAAATGCCGGTGGTGCATGGGACAATGCAAAGAAATACATCGAAACAGGACATCACGGCGGAAAAGGCAGCGAAGCTCACAAAGCAGCTGTCGTAGGTGATACAGTCGGTGATCCGTTCAAAGATACTTCAGGTCCGGCAATCAATATCCTGATCAAACTGATGACGATCGTTTCACTTGTATTCGCACCGTTATTCCTGGCAATCGGGGGATTAATCTAAGTAATGGCATTGTTGCTCCTTGCAATCTGTAAACAAAATGTGTACAATAAAAACACAATATGGATGAAGGGAGCTACTATGGAAAAGACGGAAAAAGACGCATTAAGTGAGGTAGCATATCGTTATATCTTAGAAAGAATCATTTCATTTGAGTATAAGCCAAACGAGCCTATTATAGAAAACGAACTTTGTGAAAAATTAAAGCTCAGCAGGACTCCGCTGAGAGAAGCACTGAGACGCCTGGAGGCAGAAGGATTTGTGACAAAGGCGCGTAATCGTGGAACTTTTGTCAGAACCTATACTGCGGAAGATATCAGTGAGAGCTGTGATATACGAAATCTTTTTGAAGTATATTCATTAAAAAAATGCATCAAAAATGTCAGTAAATGGGAACTGGAGAAAGTAAAGGAAAATCTGGAAAATCTCAAAGAAGACTCTACTCCGGAGGAATATTACAGAGCAGATACGGAACTTCACAATATGATAACAAAATACTGCATGAATACCAGAATGATTTCCATATTAAATACATTCTCCGTTCAGCTTGATGCATTTCAGAGGATTTCAGCACAGACACCGAATCGTCTGCTCAAATCAAAGGAAGAGCACCTGCAGATCATCAACAGCATTGAACAGGGAGACCTGCCAAAAGCAAGAGAAGCATTGGAATCTCATCTGGAAAATGTAAAAGAGAGCAGTATCAGGGCTTTTCAGAAGATGAGAGTTGAGAAAATGGGAATCTGAACAGTTGAATTGTTATAGTTACTGTGAACAGTAACTTGTTATAAAAATAACGATAAAATATGCTATATATGCATATTGACAGAGAAGGCAAACCATTGTATATTGATTGTATACAATAGTTTGCCTGTTTTTTGTTTTTGTTTGTTGAATATCACGTCAAATTTGTGGTATAGCATTCAAATATATTTTTTTAGAAAGTAATTGTATACAATTTAAATACAATCAAAAGGAAAGGAGAGTTATACAACTGAATAGTGGGGTAGCAACAATGAAACAAAAATACTAAGGAGGCGAATCTTATGGAAGTAAACATTAATCTTTATCAGTTTATGGCATTGGCACCGGTAGTTTATTATTTGGGTTCTTTTGTAACAAAGAAAGTGAAGTTTCTTGAGAAATATTGTATTCCGGCGCCGGTAGTTGGTGGGTTGCTTGCAGTTGTCATCAAATTG
>CAVBPN010000215.1:0-2409 GCA_963597235.1 bacterium | reverse complement strand
AATTGTTTTTGCATCTTGGTGGAATTGATCTGGTTATGGATAATACAGTTCAGGGAGTGTTTATGTATGTATTCTTTGCCAGCATTGGTTACAACTGCAGATTTAAGATGTTGAAAAAGGGTGGCAAGATTCTTGTAATCATGACCATACTTACCGGAATCCTGATCCTGATACAGAACGGAATCGGAATCGCAATGGCGAAAGTATTTGGAATGGACTGGCGTCTGGGATTCTGTATGGGATCTATCCCGATGGTAGGTGGACATGGAACAGTAGGAAACTGGGGAATGGTTCTCGATAATATGGGCGTAAAAAATGCGTTTATGGTTGGTATTGCCTGTGCATCTTATGGACTGATCGCCGGTGGTCTGATGGGTGGTCCGGTTGCAAAAGCACTGATCTCAAAACATCATCTTTCTTACCCGGGCGCCAGAAATGAAGAGGTGGTAGTAGATCATGAAGGAAATAAAGATACCGTACATCCATTAAACAAAAAGAATATGTATCTTGCAGCATTTCTTCTGATCTTAACAGTTGGAATGGGCGATGTTCTTCTGAAGATCATTGCAGCGTTACACATTCCATTCAGAGCAATGTCTATTGGAACGCTTGTAATTGGTATGATCATCCGTAATGTCTGTGATTCGAAAAAAGTGGAATTACCAGATGATGAACTTGGTGTAGTTGGCGGCTTTGCACTGAGTGGATATCTCAGCCTTGCAATGCTTTCTGTAAATCTCTGGGAGCTGGCAGATCTGGCATTACCAATGATCGTTGTAATGATCATCCAGACGATCGTAATGTTTTTATTTACATATTTTATCGTATTCAGAGCATGTGGAAAAGACTACGATGCGGCAGTTATCTCAGCCGGAACCTGTGGATTTGGAATGGGAGCTGCTTTTACCGGTATTGCAAATATGGAAGCTTTAAGGACAGAATTTGGAGAGGCACCGAGAGCCTTTCTGGTAGTTCCTCTGCTGGGAGCTTTTCTGGTTGACCTTATTAATACTACTTTGTTTACGATCGTTACCGGAATCATCTGATACTGTACAGGAGGCAGGGTATGGCATTAACAGTTGAAGAAAAGAAATATTGGGAAGAGGTTCTGGAGAAAACAAGCGGAGATCGAAAAAATATGTTTTCATCCAGAAAAGTACCGGAAGATTACAGGGCATTTATGAACCAGGTTACTGTTGAAGAAATTATGCTTGATGTTCCGAAGGTAAAGGTGCCGGTGAAGTGCAGGATTTATATGCCGCCGCAGCGCAGAGAAAAATGTATTGTTTATGTATATGCTCATGGAGGCGGATTCTATTATCCATGGACAGAAGATGACGCTCTGTATTGCTCAGAAATTGCCTGCAGGATAAAAGGAATCGTGGTTGACGTTGATTATGCTCTGACAGATCAGCATCCGTTTCCGGTGGCAACAGAACAGGTGTATGAAGTTTTACGGTGGGCTTATGGTAGATGTAAAGAATGGAACGCAGATGCTTCCAAAATTGTAGTAGGTGGATGTTCGGCAGGTGGATGTATGGCAGCCGGAGCATCTATACTTGCACAGCAGAGAAAAGAATTTCCAATCGCACTTCAGATTCTGGACTGTGCAGCATTGGATAATGCAACCTCACCGGAGTATAAACCGGAGGCAGATCTGATTATGATGCCTATGGAAAGAATGAAAGCATTTTCCATGTTATATTCTGATGGAGATAAGGATATTGCATATGATCCTGTTGCATCGCCGGCATTTGTCGAAGATACAGTTACGGCAGAGCTTCCGGCAGCACTGATCATAACAGCAGGAAGATGCAGCCTGCGGTTTGAAGATGAACTGTATGGCAGGAGACTGGCTGCACTGGGAGTTGAAGTAACTATGAAACAGTTCAGGGACAGTGACCATGCGTTTACGATCCGTATGAAAGATCAATGGAGAGAAGCACATGATCTGATCGTCTGGAGATTGCAGATGCTGAATCTGCAGGAAGGAGCCTGAATGCCGTTAACAAAGGAAAGAAGAGCATACTGGGAAGACGTTCTTGAAAAGACATCAGGTTCCCGGAAACAAATGTTTGCAGAAAGAAAAGTACCGGAGGATTATAAGGCACATAAGGAAGAGGTAATTGTCAAGGAAGAGATAATTGAAGCTCCCAAAGCCGGGATTCCGGTAAAAGTATACGTTACAATACCAAGAAAAAGAACAAGGAAAAAACTTGTTTATATTAATATCCATGGTGGTGGATGGCATGAAGCATGGGAGGATGATGATGCGCTGTACTGTGCACAGATTGCACATGAAGTTGGCTGCATAACGGTAGATGTAGACTATACATTGTCATCATATTGTTCTTTTCCTGTTCCTGTAGAACAGATTTATGCAGTTGCCTGCTGGGTAAGGGACAATTG
>CAVBPN010000214.1:0-4074 GCA_963597235.1 bacterium | reverse complement strand
ATCGGTGTAATCGTATTGTGCGGCTCTCCGTCTGTCTCTGCAAAAATAAATGCAGCCTCATCTGTGTAGCCTCTCCAGTTTGCCAGTACATGTGTAGCCAGATCGATCAGTCTCTTCTCGTCTTTACTGCGGATACGCAGTACGGAAAGCGGCCATTTAACAATACCTGCTTCTACGTCTTCATATCCCGGAATTGTCACATGTTTCTCGATCTCAGCCTTGGCCATGGCAAATGTATAATGGCCGCCCTGGAAATGATCATGGCTTAAGATTGATCCGCCTACGATCGGAAGGTCTGCATTGGATCCCAGGAAATAATGCGGAAACAGTTTTACGAAATCAAACAGTTTCACAAATGTATTTCTCTCGATCTTCATTGGTGTATGCTGACTGTTGAACACAATACAATGCTCATTATAGTAAACATACGGTGAATACTGGAAGCCCCACGGACTGTCATTGATAGTGATCGGAATGATCCTGTGGTTCTCTCTTGCCGGATGATTGACTCTTCCTGCATAACCTTCATTCTCCGGGCAAAGCAGGCATTTCGGGTAACTGCTGGATTTCACAAGTTTAGCAGCTGCAATAGCCTTCGGGTCTTTCTCCGGTTTGGAAAGGTTAATGGTGATATCAATCTTACCATACTCACTGTCCACTGTCCACTTCTGATCTTTTTTCACGCGGTAGCGTCTGATATAGTTGCTGTCCTGACTCAGTTTATAAAAATAATCGGTAGCTTTCTCCGGATCTTCTTTATAAGCATCCCAGAACTCTTTCTGAACCTGCGCCGGACGGGGCATAAGACAGTTCATAAGTTTTGTATCAAAAAGATCCCTGTACACAACACTGTCTTCTATAATTCCCCTCTTTACAGCTTCATCCAGAAGCTCATTCAATACTTCTTCCAAATTGATTTTAGCATACTCTGTTTCCGGTTCTGTATACTCGCTTTCACCAAAAACATCCAGAAGAAGATTCGTCGTATAGGTTCTTTCACATTCTGGTGTGATTCCACTTTCCACTCCATACTGCACCAGTTTTTTGATACTTTCACTTAACATTGCATTTTCCCCTTTCCTGTCGCGCTTTTGCTGCGGCAGACAGATCTTTTTTCTGTCTGCCTTTTATGCTAAACGGATAATATCCGTCTCGCTGTCTTGCTGCATCCCATTACCCATATCCGGATCCCGGTCTCCGTTACTCTGTAACGTTCTCTATATAGGTCAAAAATACATTTCCTGCACTCTGAAACAGTGCTGTACTGTCATTGATTCCATAAGGGCTTGTCTGCCCTGTTGCCGGATCATAGAGATATGTGTACCTCATAAAGAACGCTGTCAAGACTGCATCCGGTAAGATCGATCACAGTTCCTGCGTCGCCAAGTCCATCCTGAAGCTCCTGTTTCTTCCAGTTGGCCGTACGTATGATCTCCGGCACATCCTCTATATTAAACTGGATCTTTGTCTTCTTATTTCCTCTTTCCCAGACATACTGCTGTGCACGGTTGAGAACAACACCAGTCTGATCATCTGCACGCTTCACAGCGGCTGCCGGATCTGTATAAATACGATCCAATGATCCATAAGCATAAACATAATAGAGTTCACCCTGCGGAACCGTTGTGTCCAGTGTCACAGAAGCATCTTCTGTACTCTCGATCTTAGAATAAACCTGAAGAGGAGTGTCTGTTTCCGGCTTCTGATCCATTGTCAGACGAATCAGCGTTCCTGACCTGTTCGTTGTGATCAGAGCCACATCTACCTGACTTCCTGATGCCTTCTTGTTATTCATAATATTATCTTTCTTCTGAACAGTGTAAGCATTTCCGGATTTCGCTGAAAGTTCAAATTCCATCATTGTTGTACCAACAGTCACATTTGTAACATAAAGGCCTTCCTGATGATATTCTTTCTTTACTTTTCCTTTAAAACTCTCGATTCGGAAAGTACTGATTCCCTCTGTCTCATGCCCATTTTCATCAGTAAGGATATCTCCATCTGCAATAATTCCATAAACCAGATCCTCATTCATAAACCCAAGTGCCCGGAGTGTCTGGCCACTTTCCGGCACAATATCTCTTGTTTTTAAGGAATCAAACTCAATCTCCCTGACTTTTCCTTTGTCATCTCCTGATGTGATCAGCCAGGCTGCATAAGCCTTCGTCTCAGAAACTACAAAACAGTTCTGCTTAATTCCTTCTTCCAGAACATCAGCAGTACCTTCCTCTGTACTTGGTATGAAAACCTTTTCCTCAACTACATTCCTGTCACTGTTATAGTGATAAACACAGACACCGCTGTAACCCTCATGGATTCCTCTGTTCATATATCCATACAGTACAAAATCCACATCTCCATTATCTGCCACACGGATGATCTTGATATCATGCTCATTGCGCACATATCTGGAATCATTGTTCTCTTCCTTTCGGAAACTGAATATCCTGGTGATCTTGCCGCCAGCCGGTGCATAAGACCACAGATCTCCATCCTGCTCAAAAGCCACGATAGTTCCATCGCTGTTGGTCGAATAAGTTACATTTTTATCACGGACTCCAAGAAGAAGTCCTTCATCTGAAACAACATTCTGTGACGGATCAAAAACTTTGGTCGCTGAACGCCTGAAATCCAACAGCATGATCCTCGTCTCCGTATAACGCATACGATAAAATTCCGTGACATCATAAATCTCTGTTTTTCCCTCGTCATTCTCTGCTGAAATCTGGTAATCCAGAGAAATGCTTGCTGTTGTCTCATTAATATCATCGATCAGCGGCACACCTTCCATATAAAGTTTCGGAGAAAGAGATCCCCAGCTGATATTGGAAAGCCCGGAGTTAATGGTAATATTATTAAAATTAGTTCCACTGGAAGTATCTTCCTCTTCCAGATATCCGGTCAATGTATCTGCCTGTTCCTTATCCAGACATTTTGTAGAAAATTCTTTCACAAACTGCAGATAAGATTCTGTATTGAGCTGACTTCTGGAAACAACTCTTGTATAATAGTAAACCTCGCCTTCACTGGTATCTAATGTAATCTGCAGGGAATATTCCTGATTCATTCTCAGGTCACTTCCAATTTCGATCTCTGTGCTTAAATAGCCATTCTCTTCTTTTGTAAGGTTTTTGATCTTGCGGTTCTCCATAACCTTACTGCCATCAGAAGTACGTACCTCATAAGCAAGTCCTGTTACTGAGTCTGCATACGGATTGATTTCAAAAATCAGCTTCTTGGTGGTGTCCAGCGGAGTAATACTTCCTCGCATGAAGTCTGTCTGCATAGCTTGTTTATAACCATACATCTTATTCGCCTGAGTATTTCCAATCTTTACCATAACTTCTGGAAGCGTAGCATCGTTCATATCCGAACGGCTGTCTGTAGACTGGCTGTTCATAAGAAGGGAACTTCCAACCACAACCACTGCAAAAAGTACAAGCAATACCGCTCCTTTGCGTATGATCTTCTTCATGTCATTCTCCCTTCTGTGAGATCGACTCTTCCGGATAAAGAAGCCGATCCAGAGTAGGATTTACATGAAGTGCTTTCATAGACTCTGCAAAACTGTCTCTGCTCTTTTTCTTTCCGGTTTTTACTGCGCGGATCAGAATATTCTTAGGTGTGTGTTCCATATCAATAAATTCCAGGAGCTGAGTCTCATACCCCTTACTCTCAAGAAGTTCTGCACGAAGACCATCTGTGATCAACGCTGCCATTCTTTCTTTCAAAATACCGTAACGCATTACCGGCTGCAGTACTTCATTTCTGATTTGTCTGTTCAGCTCATGCTGACAGCATGGAACAGACAGGATGACCTGCGCTCCCCATTCTACTGCCTTCGCCAGTGCAAAATCCGTAGCTGTATCACAGGCATGAAGAGTAACGACCATATCTACAGAAGATACTCCCTCATAGCCTGCAATATCGCCCTGATAAAAATGGAGTTTCTCATATCCATAAGATCTTGCCAGCTCACTGCAGTGGCGAATCACATCTTCTTTAAGATCAAGCCCTATAATATTTACGTCAAATCCTTCCAGTTCCCGGAGGTAATAGTACATTGCAAAAGTC
>CAVBPN010000213.1:1707-4102 GCA_963597235.1 bacterium | reverse complement strand
TTTAATCTGCGGCAAAGCTGCCGTAGGTGGGAACTATAATTCGACGCGTGACAATGTGAACTGATATGTTTCGCCTTTTGTTGTCAAAACACGAGTAACATTATCAATATCAACTGACTGAACCAGTACCTTTGCAGGTGTGGAAGTCTTCTTCGGAACAGTTACAGAAACACCCTTGGTGTTATAGCCGCCCCACTTCTTGCTGGTTTTGTTGTAACCACGAACTGTATATACATACTTGCTGCCACTTGTCAGTGGATATTTCTTACTGCTTGTATGCGTATAGCTAGTGCCTGTTACATTTGCGATAGCAGTCCATTTGGAAGCACCGGACTTCTTATAATAAACTCTGTAGGAAGTAGCATTGCTTGCTTTATTCCAGCTGATGCTGACTTTATTATAAGCAGTGCCTTTAACAGTGCCCATCTTTACTGTACTTGGTACAGCTGGAATGGTAACAGTCTTGCCTTTGGTATCGTAGCTACCCCATTTCTTGCTTGACTTATTGTAAGCACGAACGGTGTAAACATACTTCTTACCACCTACCAGTGGATATTTCTTGCTGGTCTTGTGAGTGTAGCTGGTTTTAGAACTACTTACATTCGCAACAGCAATCCATTTCTTGGCACCGGACTGTTTATAATAGATTCTGTAGGAAGTAGCATTGGATGCTTTCTTCCATTTTACAGTGACGGCATTGGTAGACGCAGTGACCTTGGTGATGCTAACTTTTGCAGGAACCTTTTTGCTGGATGCCGCAAAAGCTGTGGTTGGCAGCATAGTCATAATCATCAATGCTGTCAAGAGAACTGTAAGTACTGACTTTGCTTTACGTTTCATACCTGAAACCTCCTTTTTTAATTTTCAATGTACTTGAGTTTTTCATTATTTTTTCTCCTTTCTCTTAGAGCTTTAGCTCTCACAATCCCTCCCGTTTCCAAGACGTAAAACCCAAGAGCGAAAAAGTAGAACAATGAACAGAATAATCTTCTTATTTCTTACTCACACATCTTTTTTCCTCACACCTTTTATGTCTCTTACATTTTTAAGTTTTGTTGTAGAGACAAAACTTCCGAACAAATAGCATTATAGCACGAAAAAAAGAAAAGTTAAGCGGAACATTACCGGAAATCTGCTCATAAATAAAGAAAAATCTACATATGATTATTTTAACGGTTATTCCGTTAAAAATCAATCTGAATTATGCTTTTTTGATACGATGCTCATAAAGGAGCAGAGGCAATGGAATATATCACGAGAATACGAAATTTAAGGGAAGACAAGGACTTGAGCCAGAGTATGGTTGCCAGTGCCATACACGTGGCACAGACCACATATTCGGATTACGAGAATGGAAAAGTAAGGATTCCGATAGAATGTCTGATTGAGCTGGCAAAGTTTTATGATGTGGATATGAATTATATCACAGGGGTTAGTTCACGTAAGAGCAGATTTCCAGAAAAATAATAGCCTGTTTACGAGTGAGAGAGCAGATGTAGCTCTTTGAATACACTGTAAACAGGCTATTATTATATTTTGCGGTTATACAAAAAATATGGCTGCCACCGAAGTGACAGCCAAAAGGAGAGTAAATAAAATGCTTAGCATTATATCACCCGTTAATATAAGTTGTTTTTTTATGTTGTGAAAAATTTCTTCCCGCATCATAGAGATACGAGAAGAATTTAAAATTCAGAAAAAGAAATAAAATCCGATTAAACTCCCGGTTAATTTTATGGTTTTGTTGGATGGGTCTATGTTCGGAAGTTTTGCAAATATTCTGTTGTCAATATGAGGCAGCAGCCGAAGCGGTATATAAAAAATATGGACAGCTGACAAGGCTGTCCATAGAGTTCTTAACAAATTTACTGTGTATACAGGAGATAAGTTTTTTACTCATAATCGGGTGAATCATCATGTTCTGCATCGTTATCAGCTATAAGGTTGCCGAATCTTTCTGTTAGAAAAGCTACACGTTCTGCGTGTTTATTTTCTTGCGGTGTAGTGGCTGGTTTACGATACAACTCACCATCCAAAGGGATGTTATCCGGTCCATCGGCAGTAGGGACATCTGATAAGGCTTTGTAATGCCGGATGACAGACGGAGTATATTCAGCAACGAACTGCAGTAAGATATTACGCTGTTCGTTGGCAGACTTTTCATTAAATGCATTCATATCTGTCTGCTTGTAAAATGCCTGAAAAGCGGGAGAATTTTGGTCTAAGCCAAAGCTATTCTTGTACAGCGGAACATTGGCTGTCAGACTCTTTTCTGCCTGTATATCCAACTTATTGTATGCATCTTCGATAGAAGATACCGGGCGTTTGGCATACCAGCAATCCTCTGAATTGATGATATTTACCAGCTCTTTTTCCACATCAATTTCCGGGAAAC
>CAVBPN010000213.1:0-1697 GCA_963597235.1 bacterium | reverse complement strand
CTGTCAGACTCTTTTCTGCCTGTATATCCAACTTATTGTATGCATCTTCGATAGTGTTGCTGCTTTAGGGTCTTCTCTTAAAATTACTTGCAACAGTATTTTGTCTTGTTCAACACCATTTGATGCTTCATTGAATGCTTTTAAGTAATTTTTGTATTCAGGATTGTTTAATACTTTTTCAGCAAGTTGGTATGAGGGTGCTTGAATTTCATTATAATCTATATGTTCAAATTTTCGATTGGCTCGTAATTCAAGCTTTTTCAGTAATCCAAGATTCTTGACCATGCTGTTGTAATCTGGAGTTCTATATTTGGCTGGAAGATACCATTGCTGTAAATTTTTGTACATATCAAACAATGTCTGTTTTACATCAGTTTCATCACTAAGATATTCTGGATGCTGCTGAAAATATTCAACGGCACCAGTAAAGCCATGCTGTTCAGCATCTAATTCACATGGTTGATGATAATAATTCAATTTATAATAATTTGGAAAACACATAGATATCAAGTCTCTTCGAGCCATGTCAATAGTTGTAGTATCAGTATCCGATTTTTCCTGTTGAAATAGCGATGTATATTGTTTTACGTGTTGTAATTCGTGAAATAATACTTTTACACAGTCAACTAAATATGTAATGGAAATCTTACCATTTTCATCAGTAGGAGCATCATAAACAGATTTCATACCAATAGTAATGGGTGGTTTTGTGAAAACATATCCACCTGTTGGCGATAGAGCAATATTCCTTCCTGTGAACGATAGATTCTCATCTCTATCAAAACCAATGGTCACGTTTGGATGTTTTTGAGAGACATCACCGCATATAATTTGAAAAGTATCAATCAGTTCCGATTTTCGCATCATTTGTTCTGGCATGCTGGCATTTCCTTTCTAACATTGTAATAAATTCGTTCTTATCAGGAGGTTGTATACCACATGGTGCATCAATATAAACGGCACAGATACCAGTTTTCTGAATGTTTTGTAATAAACTTTCACATTCTTCAATAGAAGGCTTTTTTTCGTCTAATTTTTCTGTTACAAGCATCATATATTTTTCATCTTCATCTGGTGTTAAATCTCGATGTTTTAAAATATCTCTATATTTTTGAAGCTCTTTTTCACGTTGTTCTGCGTATGTCATAATAATGATTCCTTTCTTTTTTTATATTTTTCAGTAATTTCCTGAGTAATTTGTTCACGGGTCTTTTCACCAGATGCCATGGCTCTTAGATTCTTGTAGCAATCACGAGATAATGGCATATTTTCTATACTTTACATTCATCCAGTTCAACATCAATGGTGACGTTTGGATTGTAAGGGATTGATGGTCTTTCATCGACAAAGCATAAGTCAATGTCGAACAGGTCTTTGGCTGTCTGAATCATTTCTGGAATTGGTTTGTGAATGGTTACAGTTTCGTAATCATCTGTAAAACCAATGACTTCACTCCATGACGGAAGATTTTCTTCCTTAGATTTTTTGTAATATGCCGACTGTTTCAATGACAGATAGTCATCTCTGGGATAAACATCTTCGTTGAATAATATGCGAGCCATTGCATCGACACGGTTATATACATTTGGAGTTTCTGTTTTTACAAAGTACATTTTAAACATGATTTTGAGTCCTTTCTTTCGAGTGTATAGGATGTCTATATACAATTGCACCCGGTTTTGGAATAAGAGTGTGTA
>CAVBPN010000212.1:14851-15661 GCA_963597235.1 bacterium | reverse complement strand
CCTCTGTTCCATCATCAACGGACGCAGCGGCAGATGCCCGGAAGACTGTAAATACTGTGCACAGTCGGCACACCACCATACTTCCTGCGAAGTTTACGATTTTCTCCCGGAAGAAAAAATCCTCGAAGCCTGTAAGATGAATGAATCCGAAGGTGTTGACCGTTTTTCCATCGTCACCGCAGGAAAAGCCCTCACCGGAAAAGAATTCGACCAGGCGATCCATGCCTACGAGACCATGCACAGAGAATGCAAGATCGACCTCTGCGCTTCCATGGGATTTATCTCTGCCGAACAGCTCCACCGTCTTCACGAAGCCGGCGTGACCAGCTATCATCACAACATTGAAACCTCCCGCAGAAATTTCCCGAATATCTGCACCACGCATACTTATGATATGAAGATCGAAACCCTCAAAAAAGTCAAAGCCGAAGGCATGTGCGCCTGCTCCGGCGGTATCATCGGTATGGGCGAGACCTGGGAAGACCGTCTCGATATGGCAATCAGCCTTGCCGAACTTGGTATTGACTCCATCCCGATCAACGCCCTGATGCCGATCCCGGGAACTCCGCTGGAACATCTTCCGGAACTTACTGAGCCGGACATCCTGCGCACGATCGCATTCTTCCGCTATATCAACCCGGAAGCAAACATCCGCCTCGCTGCCGGACGTGCCCTTCTGACCAACGACGGTGAAACTGCATTTAAGGCCGGAGCTTCCGCTTCCATCACCGGAAACATGCTGACCACCGTTGCCTGCGCGACGATCCGAAGCGACCGCCAGATGCTCGCTGATATGGGCCGGGATGTGTC